>PBWG01000113.1 GCA_002729115.1 Crocinitomicaceae bacterium
CGCCCAGAACATCTACAAGTGCATCCCGAAGGCCGGGCTTGAAGTCGACCAGCTCATTCTCGAGCCCCTCGCCTCCGCCGCTTCCGTCCTCTCCGAGGAAGAAAAGGAAGCGGGCGTCGCCCTCGTCGACATCGGCGGCGGCACGACGGACATCGCCATCTTCCAAGACGGCATCATCCGCCACACTGCGGTCATTCCCTTCGGCGGCAACGTCATCAGCGACGACATCCGCCAGGGATGCCAAATCATGAAGAAGCAAGCGGAACAACTGAAGAAGAAGTTTGGCTCCGCCCTCTCCCAGGAAACCAAGCCCAACGAGATCGTGTGCATTCCAGGGTTGACAGGCCGCAAGCCGAAGGAAATTGCCCTGAAGACGTTGGCGCAGATCATCGAGGCGCGCATGACCGAAATCATCGAGCACGTGCACTACGAAATCCGGAGCTCCGGGTTTGGCGACCAACTCATCGGCGGCATTGTGCTCACCGGTGGTGGCTCCCAGTTGAAGCACGTCACGCAACTCTTCCAATTCGTCACCGGCTTGGATTGCCGCCTGGGCTTCCCCGCGGAGCACATCGCCAGCGCCCCAGAAGACACCTCTATCCCATCGTACTCGACCGGGGTCGGCCTCGTGATCAAAGGGTACGACCACAAGTGGAACACGTCGGACAACGAATCCTCTACGTCCAACGCCAAGCCTGCGATCGACTTCGGATCCAACTTCATGAAAAGCATCAAGAACTGGTTCGAAACCGACGACGCCACCTGAGCCCCTTTCTCCTCTCCCACTCCTGAAAACCCCATCCCATGCACTTCAACCTTCCACAATCTTCCAACTCGCCCATCAAAGTGATCGGCGTGGGTGGTGGCGGCTCCAACGCAGTCAACACCATGTACCAAAAAGGCATCAACGGCGTCGACTTCATCGTCTGCAACACCGATGCGCAAGCGCTGGACATCAGCCCTGTTCCCCGCAAGGTGCAGCTCGGGGCAACCTTGACCGGTGGACAAGGCGCCGGATCCCTTCCGGAAGTGGGCAAGAACGCGGCGATTGAAAGCTTGGACGAAGTNTTGAATCTNCTGGGAACAGACACCAGCATGGTGTTCTTGACCGCCGGCATGGGAGGCGGCACAGGAACGGGCGCAGCCCCGGTGATTGCCCAAGCGTGCAAAGAGCGTGGCATTTTGACGGTGGGCATCGTGACCGTGCCCTTCTTGTTTGAAGGCCGTCGCCGCAACCAGCAGGCGACTGAAGGCCTCGAACAGATGCGGGCCGCCGTGGACACCCTCCTGATCATCCGCAACGACAAGCTTCGGGAGCTGTTTGGCAACCAAACCATCCGCAGCGCGTTTGCCAACGCCGATCAAATCCTGTGCACCGCCGCCAAAGGCATCGCAGAAGTCATCACCCTGACAGGCGAGATCAACGTGGACATGAACGACGTCAACACCGTGATGCGGGACAGCGGGCGTGCCATCATGGGATCTGGCAGCGCATCTGGCCAAGGCCGCGCCGCCAAAGCCGTCACCGAGGCGCTGGAGAGCCCTTTGTTGAACGACAGCGACATCACAGGCGCCGACCACGTCCTCTTGAACATCACCTTCGGTACGGAGGAAATTCTGATGGACGAGATCATGGAGATCACCGACCACATCCAAGAGGCCGCTGGACAAACCGCCGAAGTCATTTGGGGGTACGGCACGGACGAG
This sequence comes from Crocinitomicaceae bacterium, assembly GCA_002729115.1. Lineage (GTDB taxonomy): Bacteria > Bacteroidota > Bacteroidia > Flavobacteriales_D > Sanyastnellaceae > UBA11663. Next base: position 1,708 of record PBWG01000113.1, read on the forward strand.
AACTTGGGCGAAGACCTTTGCGTCACCGTGATTGCCACAGGGTTTGAAGGCAGAGACCTCGAGTCTGGCGCCACACCTGCCACCCCCAAGAAACACTGGCTTTCTGGCGAGGACACAGACCAAGCTCAACCCGAGGCGCTGGCCGCACCCTCCGAAGCGACACCCGCAGAGCCCTTCTTGCTCACGCCGGACAGCCCCACAGCCGAGGAACCCACGCCAACCGACCGCCTGAACTGGGACGTGAGTGCACCACAAAAGGAGCTCTTCCCCAGCGCGGAGCAAAACATCGAAAGCGACGTTCCCTCGGACGCACACCTCACCAACCTTCCACTCAACCACTTGAATCATACGGAGGAAGAGGNCACGCCGGAAGAAACNACGAACGAAACGGCACCTGAGGAAGGNTTTGTGATTTACAACTTGGACGANGCCCCAGAGCCCCAAGACTTGACGCCCGAAGCCNCTCAANCCTCGGAGCCNGCTGAACCCANCGAGCCGCAGTCGCAGCCCTCNGTCCAGCCCTCCCGAGAAGCGTTTGCAGAGCGCCAGCGNCAGATCACGAGNAACNTGGCCGATTTCAAAAGCAAGCTGAATTTGCCNGGNCGCATCGCAGACTTGGAAAACGAGCCCGCGTACAAGCGNCGCAACATTTCCATCGACGACACCCCGCACAGCTCTGAATCGCAGATGAGCCGGTTCCAGTTGAACGAAGAAGTGGACGCGGAAGGCAACCGCCGCTTCGAGCTGCGGGACGACAACTCCTTCTTGCACGACAACGTCGACTGACATGGGACAACTCGCAGACCAAATCGCACAGGGCATCAAGGACGCCATGCGTGCCAAGGACCGAGATCGGCTGGCTGCCTTGCGTGACATCAAGAGCAAATTGATGCTTGAAGCCACGAAGGACGGCGCCAGTGACGACGTCGACGACGCCACAACCCTGGCCATTTTGAGCAAGTTGCTCAAGCAACGAAACGAAACAGCCGCGCTGTACACCGAGCAAGGACGTGCAGACTTGGCCGCCGAGGAATCTGCCCAGGCCGCTGTCATTCAGGCCTTCCTCCCCGCCGCCTTGACCGAGGCAGAAATCGAAGCCAAGGTGAACGCCATCGTCTCAGAGACCGGCGCCAGCTCCATGGCCGACATGGGCAAGGTCATGGGTTTGGCCACGGCCGCCATGGCGGGACAAGCCGACGGCAAGGTCATTTCCGGGTTCGTTCGGAAGGCCTTGACCTCGTAAATCCATTTCCACTTGTTTGAACGCGCCTCCGGAAATCGGGGGCGCATTCGTTTCACATGTTTTAATTGTATGCACATCAAATGTGCCTACATTTGTGCCGTGAAAACACCGGAAGCCCTCCACATGTCCTCCTTTGCCTCGCCGCAGGAGCAACTGGCGTTGACGGTCCTCCACACGGCCAGCAAGATGCTGAACCACCACCGCGCCCTGCTGAAACCACATGGCATCACGCCTGAGCAATTCAACATCCTGCGCATCCTGCGCGGGCAGCACGGCCAACCCCTTGCCTTGCGGGACATCAGCGGGCGCATGATTGACCGGAACAGCAACACGTCGCGTCTCGTGGACAAGCTGACCGCCAAAGGCCTCGTTCGACGCGAAACGTGTCCAAACGACCGCCGCCGGGTCGACATCGCGTTGACCGAGGAGGGCCTGACACTGACTACGAACCTCAAAGCTTTGATGGACGAGAACATGCGCGCGCTTCAATCGGTTTGGTCTGAAGAGCGCGCGCGAAAGGCCATCGACCTCTTGGACGCGTGGAACGAAACACAACCTTGAACATTCAACCTCAATTCATCCTGCCATGACCAAACTCATGACCTTCTGCGCCGCCGCGGCGCTCACACTCACCTCCTTCGCGAACAACGACGAAGGCACCACCCGCTACAAAGTCGACGCATCTGCCTCAGAAATCACATGGCACGCCACCAAAGTGACAGGCGAGCACATGGGCACCGTTGGCCTGCTCAACGGATACATGTCTGTGGAAGACGGTGAACTCATCGCCGCCAACGTCATTGCCAACATGGAAGCCATTGTCTGCACCGACCTCGAAGGAGAATGGGGCGACAAGCTCATTGGCCACTTGGTGAGCGAAGATTTCTTCCACGTGGGCAAGCACAAGACAAGCGCGTTCTCGTTGCGTGAGTTGACAGCCACCCCTGACGGAGATGCGACGCACTCGGTGACCGGAAACTTCACCATCCGCGGCATCACGCAAAGCGTGACATTCCCCGCCAACGTGACTGAAAAGGACGGCACCTTGTCCATCCAAGGAGAGGTCGTGCTCGACCGCTCACAATTCGACGTCAAATACGGCTCAGGATCGTTCTTCGACAACCTCGGCGACAACCTCATCCACGACAACTTCACTGTGGGATTCAACCTGGTTGCTCAGGCCTAATAAGGCCCGCTACACCGCATTTCAAAAAGCCTGCCCTTCGGGGTAGGCTTTTTTCATTCAGGCAGGACAAGCCGGAGGTCCAGTCCCGTCACCACTTGAGGCAACCACATCCTGGACAACGCGGACACGGATCCCGACGTCCACGTCGTCTCCGCCCAAGTCCCACGGCCCATCGGGCTCGACCAAAACCACCCCACGTACCAGCCAGGCTTGTCATTCTTGGCGGCTTTTTGAATGCCGATCTCCGCCAACACCGGAACCGTCACAAAACGCGCGCGGCCTTGATACGCCTGCAGCACCCTGTCGTCCTCGGCGGTTTGGACCAACATGGACGCGATGGTTTCGCTGGTTTTCCATTCCAAGGCCACACCCCCACTCGCTTGCAACTCCGTCCCATTCCAGCCGAGGGGAATGCGAATGCCTCCCAACACTGGCAGGCGGTACGCCAGACTCCTCAACTGGGGCAGCGTGTCCGCCGTGGCGATGCCCAACGTGTCGTTCGAGTAAACGGACACAACCGTGTGCTCTCGGCGCACCCACTCGATGCCCCCGCCAAGCGTCCACCCTTCACGCAACCGCCGATGGATTCTCAGGCCAAATTCCGAACCAATCTGCGGCGTCCACGTGCTTGTCAACCCCTGGGTGGTCCCATCCACAGGCTCCATGCCCAACGCTTGGACTGGCACATGCATCCGGGCCACCACGTCCAACTCCCATGGTAAACCAGAAGGTTGAGCGCGCGCGGAGGTGGACGTCAGCCAGCCCAACACGGCCAGCCCCAGCACCGCAGCTGTGAACACAAGCAGGCCCCATCGCCATCCCCTGTGGGGGATGAAAGGGTCGCGAAATTCGCCGTGCACCAAGTTGTTCTCTCGGATGGTCACGCTGTCGTGCATCTTGGCCACCCCAAACATCACTTCGCCGTCCTCTTCGTGGCGCTCGTAGTCGACGCCCGCCGCCGACAACCGCTCGGCAAACCGCGTGGCGACATCTTGTTCACGGAAGACGAACACCCGATATCGGTTGTCCCCGGGGTGGCTGTGATGGTTGACCCACCTCATGCGTTACCCTTTCAATGTGGGCTTGAGCTCGTGCTTCTTCAACGATGGAGTGCCTCCTTCCTGCCACCGCGTGACAAATTCCAGGGGCATTCTGTGGCTTTTGGGCCAATCTCCTTCCGGGTAACCCACGTAGAACAGCCCCATCACCGTGCCTTCCTCAGGGAGGCCCAACGCTTCCTTCACCTCAGGCCGCACCATGAATTTGGGCGTCGTCCACTTCGCACCAAGGCCGTAGGCCGTGCACATCAAATGCATGTTCTGCACAGCGGCAGCCACCGCCCACGCGTTGTCTTCCTCAGAAATCCGTCCTGCGGGATCGTGCACCCTTCCCAACCCAATCACGCAATTGCACGCGTCGAACCTGGATTTGAGCTTGGCAACACGGGCCTCATTCACCTTGTCT
>PBWG01000114.1 GCA_002729115.1 Crocinitomicaceae bacterium
CACGAGGAGCCACATGACACGGAACGCGCCGAGGTGCGTCCTGTGAAAACGTTCACGGAAAAACCCGACTTGGAGACCGCACAAGCGTTTTTGGCGTCGGGTGATTTTTGTTGGAACAGCGGCATTTTCGTGTGGTCGTTGAGCAACATCCAACGGGCGTTTGAAGACCACCTGCCCGACATGCTTCACGATTTCGCCGAACTGGACCTCCATGACGCCCAAGCCCTTTCGGCGGTGTACGGGAACTGCGAAAACATCAGCATCGACTACGGCATCATGGAAAAGGCCTCCAACGTGCAAGTCGTCTTGTGCGACATCGGGTGGTCCGACCTGGGCACCTGGGGCAGCTTGAAAGAAAAACTGTCCAAGGACGACCAAGGGAACGCCGTGGCCAACGTGGAGCTGCACGCCGTGGACGCCACCCAGAATTTGGTGGTGGGCAACGCCTCAGAGGCTGGCCACAAATTCGTTGCGATCAAAGGGCTGCACGACTACATCGTGGTCGACACCCCACACGCCTTGTTGGTGTGCCCGGCATCGGACGAGCAATGGGTCAAGACCCTGGTGGGCGAATTGAAGCGCGAAAAAGGGGAGCCGTTGGTGTGAGCCTCAGCGGCGTCCCACCATGTCTCCTGGCACCACCCACGCGTCGTACTCCTCCTCGGTGAGGTAACCGGTTGCGAGCGCCGCGGCCTTGAGTGTGGTCCCCTCGGCGTGCGCCTTGCCGGCGATTTCAGCCGCTTTGTAATACCCGATCTTGGTGTTGAGTGCCGTCACGAGCATCAAGCTGTTGTCGACCAACTCGGTGATGCGCGCTTCGTTGGCCTGGATGCCGTCCACGCAATGTTCTGCGAAGGACACACACGCGTCGCCAATCAAGCGAGCCGACTCCAGGATGTTGCGGGCCATCATCGGCTTGAACACGTTCAGCTCGTAGTGGCCTTGGGTGCCTCCCACCGTCACCGCCACGTCGTTGCCCATCACCTGGGCGCACACCATGGTCATGGCCTCACACTGGGTGGGGTTGACTTTCCCGGGCATGATGCTGGAGCCTGGTTCGTTGGCCGGCAGCAACAACTCGCCTATGCCGGAACGTGGGCCGGACCCCATCATGCGGATGTCGTTGGCAATTTTGTTCAGCGAGACGGCTAGCTGCTTCAGCGCGCCGTGCGTCTCCACAATGGCGTCGTGGGCCGCGAGGGCTTCAAATTTGTTCTCGGCGGTCACGAATGGATGGCCGGTGGATTCCGCAATGTGTGCCGCGACCCGGACGTCGTACCCCTCGGGGGTGTTGATCCCGGTGCCGACGGCCGTGCCGCCCAAGGCCAACTGCTCCAAGTGGGGCAAGGTGTTGCGCAAGGCCTTCAACCCAAACTCCAATTGCGCCACGTACCCGCCAAACTCCTGACCCAAGGTCAGGGGCGTCGCGTCCATCAAGTGGGTGCGGCCAATCTTCACCACGTCGTGGAACGACTCGGCCTTGGCTTGGAGTGCGTCGCGCAACCGCTCCACCCCAGGAAGGGTGGTTTCCACCACAGCTTTGTAAGCCGCGATGTGCATGGCGGTGGGGAACGTGTCGTTGGAGCTTTGGCTCTTGTTCACGTCGTCGTTGGGGTGGACAGGACGTTCGCCTTGACCCAAGACGCCACCCGCCAAGACGTGGGCGCGGTTCGCCACGACCTCGTTCACGTTCATGTTGCTTTGGGTGCCCGACCCCGTTTGCCACACCACCAAAGGAAATTGGTCGTCCAACTTGCCTGCGAGGATTTCCTCGCACGCCGCCACAATCAAGTCCTTCTTGCCGGCGTCCAACACCCCGAGTTCTGCGTTGGTCAAGGCCGCGGCCCGCTTCAAATGCGCAAAGGCGCGCACCACCTCCATGGGCATCGACCCCACCGGGCCAATCTTGAAGTTGTTGCGTGATCGCTCGGTTTGGGCGCCCCAATATTTGTCCGCGGGCACATGAACTTCACCAAGGGTGTCTTTTTCGATGCGGGTCGACATGGTCTGTGGGTTTAAGAAGTGGTCGGGTCAGTCAATGAAACGGCGGCGATCACACGTCGTCGCTGTGGTCGGCTCCGGCGCCTTCCCCCATGAGGTAGGCACGGAGGAATCCGTCGATGTCGCCGTTCATCACGGCGTCGACGTTGGAGGTCTCGTGTCCGGTGCGGACGTCCTTGACCATTTTGTAGGGCTGCATCACGTATGACCGGATTTGCGAGCCCCATTCGATTTTCTTTTTGCCCGCCTCAATCTCCGCACGGGCCTCATTGCGCTTGGCGATCTCCATTTCATACAGCTGCGATTTCAAGAGTTGCATGGCTTTTTCCTTGTTGCCCAACTGGGAGCGGGTTTCGGTGTTGTCGATGATGATGCCCGTCGGCGCGTGACGCAAGCGAACACCTGTTTCCACCTTGTTCACATTCTGTCCCCCTGCCCCTCCGGAGCGGAAGGTTTCCCACGTGATGTCGGCCGGGTTGACGTGGATGTCGATGGTGTCGTCCACCAAAGGATACACGTACACCGACACGAAGCTGGTGTGGCGACGTGCGTTGCTGTCGAATGGGCTGATGCGCACGAGGCGGTGCACGCCGTTTTCCCCTTTCAGCATGCCAAACGCAAAGTCTCCGGAGAACTCCATGGTCACCTGCTTGATGCCGGCCACGTCGCCGTCTTGAAGGTCGAGTTCCTTGACCTTGAAGCCGTTCTTGTCGCCGTACATGCGGTACATGCGCATGAGCATGGAGGCCCAGTCGCAACTCTCTGTGCCGCCGGCGCCCGACGTGATTTGCATCACGGCATTCAGGCTGTCCTCCTCCGCGCTCAACATGTTCTTGAACTCGAGCTCCTCCACGGCGGTTTGGGCCGATTCAAAGGCGGCGTTGACCTCCGATTCTTCGGCCTCGCCGGCCTTCATGAATTCGTGAAGCACCTGGACGTCCTCCACCGCGGAGGCGCAACTGTCGTACGATTCCACCCACCCCTTCTTGTTTCGCATGCGCTTCATGACCTTCTCCGCTTCCTTGGGGTCGTTCCAAAACTCAGGGTCCTGGGTCAACTTCTCGTCCTCGGCGATTTCCATCCTCTTCTGCTCCACGCCGAGGTAGCCTTTCAACTCGTCCACGCGCTTGCCCAAGGCTGCGATTTGGTCCATCGTCAACATGGGGCAAAAGTACGCGCCCGGGCCCAAGCCCTTCTGCTCAACCCTGTCCCGCGCGGTCGAGGGCGTGGAGCACCATGCGCTGGGGGAATCCGCGGCCCAACAACCACCGCGCCACCCTCGGCCGACGGGTCGCCAACTCGTCCGCCCGACGCGCCGCCAAGGCGTCCGCTTCCCGCTGCCAGCGGGCCTCGTCGAATTGGGCCAGCGCCCGGTCGATGTGGATGCGGGCCACGCCACGGGCGGACAGACCCGCCTTGATTTTCAGGGGGCCCCACGACTTGTGCTCCAAATGCACACGCACGTAAGAGTCTGCGCAGCGGGCATCGTCCAGGCTTCCTTCCTCCACAAGAACGTCCATCCAGTCGCACGCCCATTGCGCCCTGAATGGGGCCGGCGGCAGGGGTTCCATCTTCGCCAGCAGGCCCTTCAACTTCTCTTCCGCCTCCCGCTCGGACCGGTCCCNCATCCCGCACCANGCCCGCATGCGTTCGAGCACGGCTGCAGGGGGTTTGGGCTNCTTCAATTCNCTTTCCACACACGGAAGGTGCATCAAAACCCCGTAAATTGCGGCCCTCAACAACCTCAACTTTACCGCCATGCGGTCAGAAATTTTGCAACGTATCCAAACCCTCTTGACCAACGAGGATTTGGAGGCCATCCGCAAGGATGTGCGCACCGAGATTGATTCCTTTCGCAGTCTGATTCAAGAAGACTTCCGCACCCAGCGAGACGCTTGGGAGAAAGAAGAACATGAAGCCGACGAGAAATTCGAATTCAAGCCCAGCCCTGAAGAATTGACGTTCAACGACTTGGTGACCCAATTCAAGGAACGTGAAAAGGCTTGGCGCCAGCGCATTGCAGAGGAGCAGCGGGCCAACCTCGAGGTGAAGAGCGCACTCATTGAAGAGCTGCGCAAGACCATCCAAGAGGAAGAGAACATCGGGGCGGCGTTTGCGAGGTTCAACGAGGTNCGCGAGAAGTGGGAGGCCNCGGGCGACGTCCCNGGCGACCGCTACAAGGAGGTCCACGACGAGTACCACCGTCTCCGCGACGAGTTTTTCTACAACATCAACATCTACAAGCAGCTTCAAGAGCACGACTTGCAGAAGAATTTGGGGTTGAAGCAAGGGTTGATCGAGCAAGCCAAAACGCTCGCCACCATGGAAGACCTCAAGGAGCGCGAGACGCTGGCACGAGGCCTGCAAAAGCAGTGGTTCGACGTGGGGCCCTCGCCGCGGGAGACCTACCAAGAGTTGGCCGACACCTTCTTNGGGCTGACGCGTGAAACGTTCGACGCCGTCAAGTCTTATTACGACGGCATCCGCGCCCAATTTGAGGTGCACAAGNNCCAAAAGGAAGCCCTCATCACCGCCCTTCAGGAAGTCTTGACGCAAGANGTCAACGACCACAAAGGCTGGCAAGCCGCCACCAAGCAGGTCGTCGACTTGCAAGGCCAGTGGAAAGCCGTGGGCTTTGCGGGCAAGGAGCACAACGAGGTGCTTTGGGGCCAGTTCCGCGAGGCCGCCGACGTCTTCTTTGANCGCAAGCAGGTCTTCTACGACCGCGTCAAGGCGTCAAGCAAAGTGGCCAAAGAGAAGAAGGTCAAATTGATCGAAGAAGCNGAGGCGCTTCAGTCCAGNACGGANTGGAAAGCCACGTCCGANGCCATGGTGCGATTGCAGCAAGCTTGGAAAGCCGCTGGACCCTGCGCACCAGGCGACGAGCACAAGCTCTGGAAGCGTTTCCGGACCGCCCAAGACGTGTTCTTCAAAGCCAAGAAGGCCCAGTTTGCCGACCGCAACAAAGAGGAGAAGGCGAATTTGGCCTTGAAGCAGGCGCTGCTCNAGAAAATCGAGGCGTTCACGCTTTCCGACAACCGGAATGCGGACCTCGAGACCTTGAAGGCGTTCAGCACCGAATGGCGCGAAATTGGCTTCATCCCCAGAAAGAGCCTCGACAGCATCATGGAACGGTTCCGCACCGCCATGGACAAGCACTACGACGCCTTGAGCGCCGCCCGTTCAGAACGCAGCGTGCAGAACTACTCCAAGCGCATCGAAAAGCTCGCCTCGGGCGACTCTCGTGACCTTCGTCGCGAGCAGAGCATCCTGCGCGACAAGATTGGCCGCCTCCAGCAGCGCATCACGTCGACCGAGCAGAACATGGAACGCTTCACGGGCAAGGGCGCGGAATCCATCCGCGAGCAAGCCCAGAAGACCATCCGCGGTTACCAGCGGGAGATCGACGAGATCAAGGCCAAGCTCAAGCTCCTTCGGGAAGCCGCCGCGTCGGACAAGGGCTGATTGCCCTCATCGGAAGACCCTTCCGCGACAACCACGCCAGGTAATCTGGAAGCAACGCCTTGAGCCCAGCGGCATGCTTGGCGCTGTCGTGGAACACGACCACGCTGCNGGGCCTGGTGCGCCGCTGAAGTCGGGCTTGGGCTTTGGCCACTNCCTGCGCGTGCTGCGCGTCCAAGGCAAAATCGCCGCTCAACACATCCCACATGATGAGGTCCGCGTGGGCCCCGATGCGCCGCGCTTGGGCGGGCGTCATTTTCCCGTAGGGCGGNCGAAACAACGGTTGCAAGCCGTCGATGGATGCCAGCGCCGACTGCACATAGGGGGTGGTNTCGGTGCGCCAGCCCAGCTCGTGACGCATGGTGTGTCCGCCGACAACGTGACCCGCCTTCTTCACCGCTTCAAGGATATCCGGATGCTTGGCCGCCTGGTCGCCCACCACAAAAAACGTGGCCTTGGCACCGTGTTGGGCCAGCATGTCCAACACCCATGGGGTGACCTCGGGGTCCGGCCCATCGTCGAACGTGAGGTGCACCGCAGCCGACCCTGCCACCGACCAAGTTGTGCCTGGCCAAATGACCCGACAGAGCCCCTGCAACAGAGGCGGAACACGGCCTCCCACATCCAGTGATTTCAAGGGGTTCATCGCAAGCGAAGGTCGAGTTTGGGGCGTTAACTTTGCCGCATGGACTACGATTTTCGGGCGATTGAGGCCAAATGGCAACGCACGTGGAAGGATTCAGACGCCTACAAGGTGACCGAAGACACTTCCAAACCCAAGTACTACGTGTTGGACATGTTCCCCTACCCNTCCGGTGCGGGCTTGCACGTGGGGCACCCGCTCGGATACATCGCCTCCGACGTCTACGCCCGGTACAAGCGCCACAANGGCTTCAACGTCCTTCACCCGATGGGGTACGACAGCTTTGGGCTTCCGGCGGAGCAGTTCGCCATCCAAACCGGCCAACACCCCGCCATCACCACCGAGCAGAACATCGCCCGGTACCGCGACCAACTGGAACAGCTCGGGTTTTGCTTCGATTGGTCCCGGGAAGTCCGCACAAGCGACCCCTCCTACTACAAGTGGACCCAATGGATTTTTGGGGAGCTGTTCGAAAGCTGGTACGACACCAAAGCCCAAAAGGCGCGNCCCATCGCTGAACTCGTTGAGGCGTTCGCGNANAATGGCAACTTCAACGTCCACGCCGCCTGCGANGAGAACTGGTGGAAGGGCCTGAGCTTCCCCCATTTTGGGGCGCATTTCGACGGAACCTTCACGGCCACCGACTGGGACAGCATGTCCGCGCAGGAACGCGNCGAGGTCCTCATGGCCTTCCGAATCGCCTACCTCGCGGACAGCGAGGTCAATTGGTGCCCTGCCCTCGGCACGGTGCTCGCCAACGACGAGGTCAAGGANGGCCTGTCTGAACGNGGCGGANACCCCGTNGTGAAGAAGACCATGCGCCAATGGATGATGCGCATCACCGCCTATGCGGACCGCTTGCTCGACAGCTTGGACAGCTTGGATTGGACCGACAGCGTAAAAGACGCGCAACGCCACTGGATTGGACGGTCAGAGGGGGCTTCGGTGCGGTTTGCGGTCGCAGACGACCAAGGGAAGCCCCACGCCTCGGGCGCCGAGGTTGAAGTCTTCACCACCCGCCCCGACACCCTTTACGGCGTGTCGTTCATGGTCCTCGCGCCAGAGCACGGCCTGGTGGCCCAGCTCACGACAGAGGCACAGCGCGACGAAGTGGAAGCCTACGTCACCGCCGCAGGGCTCAAATCCGAGCGCGACCGCCAAGGCGACAAATCCATCTCCGGGGTCTTCACCGGCGGGCACGTCGTGCACCCGATTTCCGGCGCGTTGGTTCCCGTGTGGATCGCCGATTACGTCTTGGCCGGTTACGGCACTGGCGCCATCATGGCTGTGCCTGCTGGTGACGAGCGCGACTGGAAATTCGCTACGCACTTCGGACTCAACATCCCGGCCATTTTCGAAGGGGTCGACACGCAAGAAGCGGTGTGCACCGACAAGGGTGCCGTCCTCTGTGGCAGCGGCGAATGGACCGGCATGAAGGCCGCCGACGCCATTCCGCTGGCCATCGATTGGGTGGAATCCCTAGGCGTGGGATCGCGAACCATCAACCACCGCATCCGGGACGCCGTCTTCAGCCGCCAGCGCTACTGGGGTGAACCCTTCCCCATCAAGTACGAGCAAGGCGTGGCCAAGCGCATCACCGACGCCACCGTGACCCTTCCGAAAGTGGACGCGTACCTGCCCACCGAGGACGGCGAACCGCCGTTGGCCCGCGCCGCCAAGGAGGATTGGCCGGTGTTCCAAGGCGACGCCATGGAAACGAACACGATGCCTGGCTGGGCAGGAAGCAGCTGGTACTTCTTGCGGTACATGGACCCCCACAACGAGACAGCATTTTGCGCCCGGGACAAAAGCGATTACTGGGGCCAAGTGGACCTCTACGTCGGCGGGGCCGAGCACACCACGGGGCACCTGCTTTACGCACGCTTTTGGACCAAATTCCTGCACGACCGCGGGCACATCGGCTTCGACGAACCGTTCAAAGGGATGATCAACCAGGGGATGATCTTGGGGCGTTCCAGCTTCGTGTACCGCATCCAGGGCACGGACACGTTTGTGACGGCCAGCCAGCGCAAGGCCCACGCCACCCAGCGGCTCCACGTGGACATCAACCTCGTGGACAACGACAAGTTGGACCTCGAAGGATTCCGCGCCTGGAGGCCGGAATACGCCCAAGCAGAGTTCATCCTGGAAGACGACGGTTCCTACCTCTGCGGACACGAAGTGGAGAAGATGTCCAAGTCGAAGTACAACGTGCAAACGCCGGACGATTTGGTCGAGCGCTACGGCGCCGACACCCTGCGCTGTTACGAAATGTTCTTGGGGCCACTTACCCAGCACAAACCGTGGGACACCCAGGGCATCAGTGGGGTTCACAACTTCTTGCGCAAGACGCAGCGTCTCTACACCCAAGCCACTGACGGCGGTCCGATGCCCGCCGAAGCCTCCGAAGACGCCCTTCGAATCGTCCACAAGGCCATTGCCAAAGTCACCGACGACCTCGACCGCCACGCCTTCAACACTGTGGTCAGTGCGCTCATGATTGCCGTCAACGAACTCTCCTCGGCTTCAGGCGAAATGGGGCAAAACGCCCTTCAGCCCTTGGCTGTTTTGCTGAGCCCGTACGCCCCCCACTTGGCCGAAGAACTCTGGGCCTCAGCAGGTGGGTCCGGCTCGGTTCTCGACGCCGCGTGGCCCGTGGCCAACAGCGCGTTCTTGGTCGAAGATTCCGTGACCTACCCCGTGTCGTTCAACGGCAAGGTTCGCTTCAAAGTCGAGCTCGCAGCGTCCATGCCGCCGCCTGACGTGGAGGCGTTGATCCGGGCCCACGACAAGACGCTGGAACAACTCGGAGACAAGGCCATTCGCAAGGTCATTGTCGTGCCCGGGCGCATTGTGAACGTGGTCGCCTGAACCTTCCAATTTCTGCCTCCAAAAAGCCTCCTATTCGGGGGCTTTATCGTGTGGACAAAATGTCTAAAACTCTGGTTTTAAACGCGGTGGGCGTTTCGTAAATTTGGGAAACTGACCAAAAAGGATATTCGCCCGACGAATCAAGATTTATGTTTGATTTGTTCAGGTTTATGTGTTATTTTCGCATGAGATGGGCCTTATGCCGTCGACATCCAACATGAACGACTCACTGAACTCCCTTCGGGACCGCTACGAGCGCACTGCGACCCAACGCACGTCCCGTGAAATGAAGTTGAATGCTTCGTTCGCACAACCTCACCAAGTCTTCTCGACAATGAAGAATTCTTTGACTTTCACCCTTTGCTTCGCGCTGTCCTGCCTGACACTCAGCGCCGCGCCGCAATTGTCGAATGTCGTGTCCAGCTCCACCGACGCCCCGCTGGGTTATTGGTTGGAGGTGGAGCAAGTCGCCGTCCATGACGAGGGTGAGCTGGCTGGTCAGACCACCTACCGTTTGGCCATGCACATGCTCAACGATGACGATTTTCTGAGCTCGTGCAGTGGAGACGCGGACAACCCCATGATTTTGGAATCCACGTCTGGAGAATGGTACAACCACCCCGCCAACCTGGGCTGGAATGCCAGCGGAATCAATCCAACCGTCTTTGGTTCGTTCCCTGAATTGGCGTTCGACAGCTACCTCACGCTTGGGGCCACCTCGGCCGACGGCAACCATCCTGAATATTCTTCAGGAGACGTGGATTGGACCAACGAATTTGTGGGCTCCACCCCAGCGGGGACCAGCATCAACACCGCCGGTGACGTGTTTGGTTTTGCATGGTACAACCTGCCAGACGTGAGTGGCGCCGGGGCGCACAGCGGAATTGCCGCCAACCATGCCGACCTCAAGGTCCCCGTGGCCCAAATCACCACCGCCGGAACGCTTTCAGGCCAATTGACCGTTCAGATTTTCGAAAACGGAGATCCCAACAGCGAAATCCGCATGACGTTCCCGCTTTGCTCGGGCAACGGCGAATGCGGCGCTTGCACGGACCCTGAAGCCATCAACTACGTCGCGTACGACCCTGCCGAGGTGTTCTACGACGACGGATCCTGCATCGCGGCAGTCCCTGGCTGCAATGCCCCTACCGCGTGCAACTACGACCCTGAAGCCAACATCAACGACGGAAGCTGCATTTTCGAAGACGCCTTGGGCGTGTGCGGTGGCCCCTGCCTTGCCGACCAAGACGAGGACGGCATCTGCGACGACATCGACGAGTGCGTTGGGGAATTGGACGAGTGCGGGGTCTGCAACGGCCCTGGCGCGGGGTATTTCTGCGGGTCTGATTTCAACGACCTCCCCATTCGCATCACCTCCACCTGCGGGGAGGACGTGTTCGCACCAGGTTTGACCGACGATTTCCAAGTCGTGCTGTCTGCCAGCGGTTACATGAACGCTGTGGTGGATGGCTCCGAAGTCATCATGGGTGAATGGACCGAGGACCTCTGTGCGTGCACGGCGCTACTTCATTTTTACGACGGTGCTTGCGACACCCTTCAAATCGAAATGGACGTCTTCGGGTACGCGGAACAAATCAACGTGGACCCCACATGCTGCTTCAGCGTCAACCACGACGTGGACACGTTCTGTGCCTCCGATTTCTTGAACGGGTTGACCGACCAAACCGTGGAATGCGCGGAAGATTTGCCGCTCACCTGCGATCCCGAGGCTGAAGCGCTCAACACCTGTGACCAAACCGACATGCACTGCAGCGTCAACGCGTTCACCGAGTTGGGCACCTCGACGCACACCTTGACCACGGCGGACGGCCCTGGTCCTGATGCTGTGCTGCGCATTTACGGGTTGGGTGTCCAAACCGGCGCACCTTCGGACTACTTCTTGGAAGATCCAGCCAACCCACTGACCCTGACCCGCTACCACGGATCCGGGACCGCCCACTTGAAAGGTGCAGTGCTGAACGCGGACGACCCTTCGATCTCCTTCGACGTGGACATCTACTTCGAGTCGGAGCAAAACGCAGCCGAATGGCTTGAGGCGCAGTCTGGCGCGGATTTGTTGTCCCAAAACGACTGCGACATTGACGTCGCCCAAATGCAGGTGTACACTTTGAAGAACACCATGTCCCGCCTTGTCGGCACAGGGTCCATGGCCGGTGAGCTCTACCTCAACCACATGCCCGCTTCCCAGACCAAGCGATTCCAGCTGGGCGACGGGGCCAACAACCACAACTGCGAGTACGGATTCGGCGGATGGTTTGGCTGGCAAGGTGTGTTGAACGGCACGCCTGTGTCGGGCTTGACAGGGGACATCATCGCCGACGCCACGGCGCCTGAAGTCGCCGCCCCCGGCTGCGACGGCGAGTACGTGGAATTGGTGTACGCTGCAGTCGATCCCGTGGCGGGATTCTCTCAGCATGTGTCTCAGCTTTGGGAGCACCAGGACACCACTGCGCCCGTCTTTTTGGGCGCCCCCGAAGACGTGACCTTGGAATGGAGCGCCGTTGTCGGCGACGACTGCGACGACTGGTTCATCGAAGTGCCTTGTGTCGACATCGACGACAACTGCGCCAACTGGAACCCCGACTACCCCGGCTGCAACTCCTCCACCGAGGACCTCTGCGGCTCTGTCCAGTTCTTTGAGCAGGTGATCGACGGGGCTTGCAGCACGCAGTTCCAAATCAACCGCACTTGGACCGCAACCGACAATGCAGGCAATGTGGCCCAGCACACCCAAGTCATCTTGGTGCAAGACACCGAAGGGCCGTCCTTCGAAAATGTGCCGGCCGACGTCGACATCTCGTGCGGCGACTTGAACGCTGTGCCTGTGCAGCCNGAAGATTGTGCTGGNGTCGACTTGACCTTCANCCANGTTGTGGAGGANGAAGGATGCAGCCCNTACGGCTTGATCACCCGGACCTACACTGCGGTGGACGGATGTGGCAACGAAACCACGTTCGTGCAAACCCTCCACACCACCGACGACGAAGGCCCTGTGCTTGAATTGGACACCACCTCGCTCGACATGTCTTGCGGCGCCTACAGCGAAGACGCTGCCTTTGGGCTCACGGTGACCGATTGCAGCTTGGTGGAATGGACCGAAACCGATGGGGTTTGGTCGAGCATGGCCCCCGACGCGTGGTCTTTGGAGGGCGACGACATCGACTCCCCTGTGGAGGTCTCATGGGAAGACACCCAGGTGANCGTGAACGANGAAGGNCCTTGTTACACCATCAACCGCGAAATCACTGCCGTGGACCGCTGCGGCAACGTGACCGTCCAGAACTTCACCTTGACNGTGTCGGACACCGAGGCACCCAACTTGTGGGCNTCCTACGTCTTTGAGGTGGAACACACCGACTATGCAGGTGACGGAAGCTTGGTGGTGACCGCCGACATGCAGGACTCCATTGTTGGAGAAATCCAAGCCCAATTCTGGGTGTTGGACGCGTGCTTGCTCGGAGAAGGCGCAAGCCTGACTGTGACCTGGGAAGACGTCGCTGTCNCCCCGAACGTCGAGCCTTGCTTGGGCATCTCNGGNGACTTGGTGTACGACCGTGTCTACACGGTGTTGGACCCATGTGGCAACGTGGCGACCGCAGAACANAAAGTGGTGCTCGTGGACACACAGGCCCCTGTTTGGGCCAACCCCAACGAATCCCTTGAAGCCATGGAGTGCACAAGCGAGTTGGCCGACCTCATGGCCGACCCGACCTTCATGGTGAACGAAGGTGGCGCCGTGGATGAATCCAACGGCGACGTGACGTTTGAGGTGCAGGCCGTCTTGTTGGGCGGCGGCTGCGCCGGAACGTGGTACCGCCAATGGACCGCGACCGACGAATGCGGAAACGTGTCCTACGCCGAGCAATTCATTCCCGTGGTGGACGAAACCGCCCCAGAATTCTTGTTCTTCCCCGAAGACGTGACCCTCGAGTTGGANGACAGCGGCAACGCCGACTACTCCCCTGAAGCGGTGGGTGGGCTGCCCGTGGCTTCCGACAATTGCGCCAACTACACTTCAGNTTTGACCCCCTCCTTTGTGGACAGCGACCCCATTTGGCTTTGCGGCATCGAAGGTCAAGGTTCCTATGAAATCGAGCGGACTTGGACNGTGTCTGACATCTGTGGCAACNNGCACANCNANNTGCAGGTCATCACTTTGGAGGACACCACCGCGCCGACCTTGGAAGGAGACGACGACATCGACGTGGCGTGCGACGCCTACGACGAATTGACCTCNTACATCAGCGCAAGCCAGGAATACGGCGACTTCGAATTGTCATGGGAAACCAACGAAACCGCCGGAGGATGCGTGGAGCCTGTTGGCCAATTCGCGCGTGTNTACACCGCGACCGACGCNTGCGGAAACGTGGAAACGTTCATCCAGTTCATCACCTTGGTGGACGAGGTGGCGCCTGAATTCGACTTCTTCCCAGCCGACGTGACGGTGGAATGTGGGGACGAGGTGTTCCCAGAGCCCACAGCCACGGACAACTGCACCGCGCCAGCGGACATCGTCATTGTGGAAGACCGTGCGGAAGTTCCAGGCGACTGCCCGGGCTCGTACAGCATTGTGAGGACGTTCACCGCCACCGACGATTGCGGCAACGCCACAAGCCAAGTTCAAACGATCACAATCGTGGACACCACAGCTCCAAACTGGGATTCTTTCCCTGANGATTTGGTGTCCGACTGCAGCGACACNNGTCCGCTTGACGACGCCACCGCCACCGACGGATGCAGNGGCCCGGTCGACATCNCNGTCACCGTGGACACCNTGGCTGGCGATTGCCCCCAATCTTACACGTTGGTGCGCACNTTCACCGCCACCGACCANTGTGGCAACGCCACNGACCCTCGCGTGCAAACCATNGANGTGGTCGACACCACNGCNCCNNTGTTTGTGGAAGATGTGGCTGCNCTCGCNGCCGACCTCACGGTGGAGTGCGACANCATNCCAGAAGCNGAGGTCTTCACGGCCACCGACGANTGCCAGAACATNGTCNTGCAATNCACCGANACGGTGATNNNNGGNGTGTGCGACAACGAGTACACCCTCCGTCGCGAATGGGTGGCTGCCGACGATTGTGGCAACGAAACCATCCACGTCCAGACCATCAATGTNGAGGACAACACCGCCCCNGNGGTGGTGAGCGAAGCCACTGANCTGCTCGTNGAGTGCGACGGGGAAGGCAACGCCGTGGAACTTGGGCCTTGGCTTGCCTCAGGAGGTGGAGCCGTGGTCACCGACAACTGTGGAGACATCACTTGGTCCAACAACCTNACCGGTTACGAGGTCACCTGCGGCGGCAANGCGGCNATCANGGTGCGCTTCACCGCCACAGACGCTTGCGGCCACACGGCCACCACCACCGCCACCTTCACCGTGGTGGACACCATCGNCCCAGAGTGGAACGAGGAATTGCCCGCGGAATACATGGAAGTGGAGTGCGGATTTGCCCCTGAAGCTGCGGTGCTCACCGTCACGGACAATTGTGGCCCCATCCCTGTGGANTTCAACGAAACCATCGGATANGCGGCCTGNCCAGGCAACTACACCATCNCCCGNTCTTGGCATGCGGAAGATGCGTGTGGAAACGCGGTGTCNCACACCCANGTGATTCAGGTGACCGACACCCAAGCGCCGGTCTTGACCATCCCTGGAGATTACACGGCCGAATGCAGCGACGAGCATCCGTTCGAGGACGCCCTCGTGGTGGACAACTGCACGTCGGACCCCTACCTCGAAGTGCGCGTCGACACGTTGCCAGGTTCATGCCCCAACAACTTTGTCATCCAGCGCAGGTTTGTGACCGCCGACGACTGCGGCAACGTGGAACAAGCCAGCCAGTTCATCACGATTGTGGACACCACGCCACCCGCCTTTGTGGAAGAGATTCCAGAAGCGGAGATCACTGTGGAGTGCCAAGACCTGCAGGACGCTGCCATCCTGACGGCCGTGGACAACTGCGACCTCGGCCCGGTGACGGTCAATTTCGAGGAAGTACGCGTCGACGGTTCTTGCGACAACGAATTCACCCTGACCCGGACATGGGACATGGTGGACGCCTGTGGCAACACCAACGAACACGTGCAAGTTGTGCACGTCCAAGACACCACCCCCCCAGAGTATGTTGGCGACAACGTCATCACGATTCCCGCGCATGAGTATGTGGTGGGCGGAGCCTACCCCCCCGACACCCCGTGGGAAGACCTGGGCGATTTGGGCGAAGTTCCTGCGTGGTATTCGGACAACTGCAGCGAATACGTCGAGCCGTACACGTTGTTCGACGCGCCCACTTCAGGAGGATGCGCCTTGCAGTCCCACCCCAACTTTGACGAGGCCGCGGCCACATTCATCCGGACGTACACCTTCACCGACGCTTGCGGCAACGAAGGGACTGCGGAAGTCATCATCCAATTGGAAGATGTCACGCCACCGGTCTTTGACTTTGTCCCGTTGAACGCGTTCTACAACTGTGCGTCTGAAGTGGTCTTGGAAGATCCCACCGCCATCGACGAAACCGACAACGACGTCACCATCACGTTGTCTGTGGATTCCGTGGATTCATTCTGCGACAACCAGTTCGTGTTGTACCGGACCTGGATCGCTTCTGACGATTGTGGCAACGAATCTGAACCCGCCACCCAGATCATCATCGTGTCAGACGAAGAGAAGCCAGACTTGATTGTTCCGGAGAGCTACACGGCGGACTGTGGCGCTGAGCACCCCATGGAAGACGCTGAGGCCTTCGACAATTGTGGAGATGTGACCCTCGTCACCGAGACCGACACCACCCAATTTGATTGCCAGTACGTGGTGACACGGACGTTCACAGCTACGGACGCTTGCGGCAACGACACCACCGGCGTGCAGACCATCACAGTCAACTTCTTGCCGTTCATCGAGTTTGTGTCGTTCCCCGCCGACTACACCGCAGAATGCGACGCAGAACATCCTTTGGAGATGCCCGAAGTCAACGAGACGTGCAGCGTCGTGACCATCACCGAAGTCACCGACACCATTGCCGGCGATTGCGAGAATGAATACACCGTCACCCGCACCTTCACGGCCTCAGACAACTGCGGCAACAGCACGGGCCCACAAACCCAAACCATTCAAATCGTCGACACCACCGCCCCTGTCATTGAAGGTGGCATCGACGCGACGGTGGAATGCGACGGGGCGGGCAACTTGGCAGAATACCAAGCTTGGTTGGAAAACCACGCCGGCGCCACCGCCACCGACGCCTGCAGCGCGCCTGTGTGGAGCCATGAGGAAGGCGAATTTGTGGCCGCTTGTGCCGCCACCGGAAGCCGCTCTGTGGTCTTCACCGCCACCGACGCGTGTGGCAACAGCGCCTCGTTCACGGGCAACTTTGTCATTGAAGACACCACCCCTGCCAGCTTCACAGGAGGCCTCCAACTGGAGTTTGAATGCACTGAATTCGACATGGACGCGTCCTACGTTACGGTGGAGGACATTTGCGGCGACGTGACCCTGACGTGGGTGGACAACGAGATCAGCGGCGGATGCGTGAAGCCCATCGGACGCTACCTCCGTCTCTACACAGCCGTGGACGAATGCGGCAACGTGTCGCAGTACGAGCAAAGCGTGTTGCTGGTGGACAACGTCGCGCCTGAATTGACAGTCCCGGCGGGCTTCACCGTCGAATGCGACGTGGAAATCGTGTACGAGGACGCCTCAGCCACGGACGCTTGTGCGGACCCTGTCATCACTGTGGATGTGGACACCCTTCCAGGATTCAACGCGTGTCCCAACACCTTCACCATTGTGCGCACCTTCACGGCCACAGACGACTGTGGCAACGAAAGCTCTGCACAACAAGTCATTGAGGTGCAGGACAACACCGCGCCAACGCTCAGCGTTCCTGCGAGCTACAGCGCCGAATGCAGCGACCCACACCCCTTGGCCAACGCCGTGTTCTCGGACAACTGTCCGGGAGCCGAATTGGTGGTGGTGACGGACACCATTCCAGGTGACCAGTCTTACGTCGTGCGTCGGGAATTCACCGCCGTCGATGCCTGTGGAAACAGCTCGTCGGGCGTCCAGACCATCACCATCAGCGACACCGAGCCTCCAATGTTCGTCGGCGACTTGCCGCTCGACGACATGGCTGAATGTTCCGTAGTGCCCGCAGCGGACATGTTGGAAGCCGTCGACAACTGCGGCGTGGCCATCGTGGAACTCGTGGAAACGGAGATTGCCGGCGACTGCGCTGGCCGTTACACCTTGGAGCGCACATGGACCGCCACAGACAACGCTGGTCACAGCGTCTCTCACACGCAAATCGTGACGGTGCAAGACTTGACCAGCCCTGAACTGGACATTCCGTCCGATTACAGCGCGTCCTGCTCGGAGGTGTTGGAGTTCGAAGACGCCACGGCCACGGACAACTGCTCGGAAGTCACGATCACGTTGGAAGTGGACACCGTTCCAGGGGCTTGCCCCAATGCCTTCGTTATGGAGCGGAAGTTCACCGCGATGGACGATTGCGGCAACACCAGCGTTCGGACCCAAACCATCACAGTGAGTGACGAGGAAGCCCCCGTGTTCAACGAAGAGCTCCCTGAAGATGTCGTGGTGGAATGCCACGAAGTGCCCGAAGCGGCCATCCTCACAGCGTCGGACAACTGCACCGAGGTGGTGGTGGTGTTCACCGAGGACACCCTGGCCACAGGGTGCGACAACGTGTACACCCTGACCCGCACTTGGGTGGCGGATGACGGATGCGGACACAGCATCAGCCACAGCCAAACGGTGGAAGTGACCGACACCGCTGCGCCTGTGTTCAGCGGATTGGACGGCGTGGAGAACGGCGGCACCGTGACCGTGCCTTACAACAGCATCTTCGGCGAAGTGATCTTGCCTGTCTTGCTTGACCCCGTGGCGAACGACCTGTGTGGCACACCGGTGGCGTGCGACGAAGGGGCCAACGACGCGCTCAACCTCACCTTGGGTGCTGCGGTGGGCCAAGATTTGGATTTGACCTACCTCGTGGGCGTTCAAACGCAAGGCGACAACAACCCCTTCATGACAGAAGAGGGTGAAACCGAAGGCAACATCATGACCCCTGCGGTGATGGAAGACGGCATGACCTGCGACAACATTCCAGAGGCGTTTGGCCTGCAGTTGTTCAACTTCATGGCCGGCGAACACTTTGTGGTCGACAGCGGAAACGCGGAGCGGCACGAGGACGGCACGGTGCACGTCACCATGGCCACCTCGCGCATCGACGACCCCGAAGCCAAGTTGCTCGTGGAAGCCGACTTCGAGGAGTTGATGACCTGGGAAGAGTGGCTCGCCACGCCTGGGGAAGAGACCTACAAGTCGGATTGCGGCTTGGGCGACCACGAAGAATGGTTCTACACGGTGATGACCGGAGGCACTATCGTGGGTTCTGGTTCGTTGGAAGGCACCAACCTGGCGCTGAGCCACCAGCCTGCGAACGAATTGTTCGGGTTCCAGTTTGGATACGGCGCCAACAACAAGAACGCCAACTTCGGATTCAGCGGGTGGTTCTACTACACCGGTGAAGTGGTGATGGACGGCGTGGCCAACGCCGCCAACGGATCAGGTG
>PBWG01000115.1:0-3802 GCA_002729115.1 Crocinitomicaceae bacterium
GTCGACCAAGGTGTGGTGGGTGGCCACGTGCGCTTCCATGGCGTCCAGCAACGCGGGCACATCGACCCATCCTGCGGCGTGGACTTTGCCCACCCCGTAGGGGGCGTTCAAGGACGTGATGTCCAAGGCTTCGGCGGGTTGACCACGCTCCGCCCACTGGGTGACGCCGTGGTCCGTGGCCCAGCGGTCGTCCCAGGTTTGGCGGTAGGCGTCGTTGGCAAACACCTTGACCACCGGCACGTCGTGCACCAAGGCACCGTGCATCCCGAACGTCTCTTCCATGGCTCGGAGCGTGGACCGCATGTTGGCCACATGGGCCGACGCGTTCCACACCTCAACCACACGCCTGAACGAGACAGGGTTGAACATGCCTGCGGCCACACGGGACGCGCCCGGTTCCCCGTCGCCCCACCATGAGATGCGGCAGCCGCGCTCGGCAAACTTCCAGGCGACCATGGCCCCTGCAAGTCCCCGACCCACGACCACCACGTGCTGGCTCATGCCACCACGCCCAGGTCCCGGCCCACCTTTTCAAACGCAGCCAGCGCCCGGTCCAAGTGCGCTTGGGTGTGGGCCGCGCTGAGTTGCACGCGGATGCGGGCTTCCCCTTTGGGCACCACCGGGTAGAAGAACCCGATCACGTAGATGCCCTCCTCCAGCAGGGCGTTCGCCATGACTTGAGAGAGTTTCGCGTCGCCCAACATGACCGGCACAATGGCCGATTCGCCGTCTTTGAACGGCAGGCCCGCCTTGCGGAGGCCTTCCTTGAAGTAGGCGGTGTTCGCCTCCAAGCGGTCGCGCAACTCGGTGGTCTCGTCAAGCATTTTGAACACCTCAATGGAGGCCCCCACAATGCTCGGAGCCAAAGAGTTGGAGAACAGGTAAGGACGGCTGCGCTGGCGCAACATCTCGATGATTTCTCGCTTGCCCGTGGTGAATCCACCCATGGCCCCGCCCATGGCCTTGCCCAAGGTGCCGGTGATGATGTCCACCCGGCCGAGGGCGTTCCGCAATTCGATCGACCCACGCCCGGTCTTGCCGATGAACCCGGTGGCGTGGCATTCGTCCACCATGACCATGGCCTCGTACGTGTCAGCGAGGTCGCAGATTTTGTCGATTTGAGCCACGTAGCCGTCCATGGAAAACACGCCGTCGGTGACGACCACAATGTGACGCGCGCCGTTGGCGCGCGCCTCTTTCAGGCGTTGCTCCAACTCCTCCATGTCGTTGTTGGCGTAGCGGTAACGCTGCGCCTTGCACAACCGAACCCCGTCGATGATGGAAGCGTGGTTCAAGCTGTCGCTGACGATGGCGTCCTCCTTGGAGAGCAGCGGTTCAAACACCCCACCGTTGGCGTCGAACGCCGCCGCGTACAGGATGGTGTCTTCCGTGTGGTGGAAGTCCGCGATGCGTTGTTCCAACTCCTTGTGGATGTCTTGGGTTCCGCAGATGAAGCGGACGCTGGACATGCCAAACCCGTGGGTGTCGATGGCGCGCTTGGCCGCCTCCACCACCCGTGGATGGGAACTCAACCCGAGGTAGTTGTTGGCGCAAAAGTTCAAGACTTTGCTGCCGTCGTCGAGGGTGATTTCCGCGTCTTGCGCCGAGGTGATGACGCGCTCACGCTTGTACAGGCCCGCGGCGTCGATGTCCGCCAGCTCCTGCGTCAATTGGTCTTTGATGCTTCCAAACATGCCGGCAAGGTACGACCGGCCCGCCCCCAGGTCGGCGGCCTTCAGCCCAGGATGAACGGGGCGTTTCTGGCCCCATGACCGGCGGGCACATCCCACTCCACAGGGCAATTCGCCGGCCCGAGGTGCGACGCCAAAATCTCTTCCGCCGTCATCCCAAATGGGTTGTCGACCGACTGTCCATGGGCGACGGTGTTGTCCCGCATGTCGGTGAACGACCCCACCATCACGCCAGCCACCTGCCCCCACACCCCCGCCTGCGTGAACGCCACGAGCATGCGGTCGAGGTGGTAGAGGTATTCGTCCAGGTCTTCCAACAACAACCATTTGTCCTCCAGCGGCGGCATGTGGGGCGTGCCCAGCATGGCGTAGAGCACCGACAGGTTGCCACCCACCACCGCGCGGTCGAGTTGATCCAAGGTGGGCTCGCCGGTCTTCAGCACCTCCACGAGTGCGGCGACGTCGTCATCGTCGGTCGACGCCAACGTCGACGCAACTGGCGCATGCAAAGAAGCCACATCGGCTTGATTGGCCCACCCGTGAAGGGCCGTCACGTCCGAGAACCCCACAATCCAAGTCGGGTTGTCCCTCAGGACTTGGGCGTCCAAATGCGGCAAAAGGCGCGTGCACCCATACCCTCCTCGAAGGGCCCACACAGCTCCAACGTCGGGGTCTGCGAACGCGGCGTTCAAAGCCATCGCACGCTGGGCGTCGGTGCCGCCAAATTGTCCATGGGGTTGGTTGGTGTCGGAATGTTGCACAGGGTCAAATCCCCAGCTTCTCACCGCCGCCGATGCGGCGTCGACCACCTCCTGCGACGCCCGGCGCGCTGGGGTCACCAGGGCGACTTTGGCCCCGGGTTTCAAAGGCGGAGGTGTCCTCAGAGGACCCGTCCCTTTTGGGGACGGAGCGCCGCTTCAGACGCGGTCTTGGCGCCGTTTGCGAAGTTGTGCTCGCGCTTGCCCCAGATTTTCTTTTGGAAGTACGCTTCCAAAATTTCTCGCTTGTCGGCCACACCTTGCAAGGTCACTTCCTTCACCACGGCCTCGGTCTTCTCTGCAGTTGCTTTCATGTCCATAAGTTTGGTCCGACCACGTCGGTACATCCAAAGAAACGCGGGCCGCCTCGAATGTCGCAATCCCCTCATCCTGCAGTTCTCCACATTCAAAATCCGCTGAACTGGGGAAAACGCACTGCAGCAGGCGTGTCCATCGGACGCGATGCGGCTTTCAATCGAGGTCAGGATTACTTTTGTCCCCATGTCGAAAAGCGCCCCCAAGCGGAGGATGATCACCTCCGCCCTGCCCTACGCCAATGGCCCGATTCACTTGGGACACATTGCCGGTGCGTACCTCCCTGCGGACATCCACGTCCGGCACCTGCGCAGCACGGGCGAGGACGTGCTTTGGATTTGTGGGAGCGATGAACACGGTGCGGCCATCACGCTTCGTGCAAAAAAAGAAGGCACCACGCCTCGGGAAATTGTGGATTTGTACCACGAAGAGATGCAAAAGGCCTTCACTGGGTTGGACATCAGCTTCGACCACTACAGCCGCACCTCCTCTCCCAAGCACCATCAAGTCGCCCAGGAGTTCTTCCGGACCCTGATGGAAAAGGGCGGGTTTGAAGTGAAAACAGAGGAGCAGTTCTTCGACGAGGAGGCCCAGCAGTTCTTGGCGGACCGTTACATCCAGGGCACGTGTCCTTCGTGCGGGCACGACGGGGCCTACGGAGACCAATGTGAGAAATGCGGCAAGACCCTCAGCCCCACCGAGCTCGTCAACCCCAAGTCGACCTTGAGCGGCTCCACCCCCGTGTTGAAGCCCACCACTCTGTGGTATTTGCCCATGGGAAGGCACGAAGCTTGGCTTCGGGAGTACATCGTCGAGGGCAAATTGGACGGCCAGCCACACCACGACCCCAAAACGTGGAAAGCCCACGTGTTGGGCCAGTGCCGGTCNTGGATNGANGGCGGNCTNGAAAGCCGNGCCATGACGCGNGACNTNGANTGGGGNGTGCCCGTGCCTGTGGANGGCGCNGAGGGNAAGGTGCTTGTACGTNTGGCTNGACGCNCCCATNGGNTACATCACNGCCACCATGGAGTGGTGNGA
>PBWG01000115.1:3809-5810 GCA_002729115.1 Crocinitomicaceae bacterium
GGNCAAGANTGGNNNGACTGGTGGCANGACCCCNANGCGGANCTCNTNCACTTCATNGGCAANGANAACATNGTCTTNCACTGCATCATCTTCCCGATTTTGCTCAAAGAGCACGGCGGGTACAACCTGCCCACCAACGTGCCCGCCAACGAATTCATGAACCTCGAGGGCGACAAAATCAGCACGTCGCGCAACTGGGCGGTGTGGGTCACCGAATACCTCGAGGACTTCCCCGAGGGAAGCGACGCCATGCGCTACGTGTTGACGGCGATCATGCCTGAACAAAAGGACAGCGAATTCACCTGGAGCGACTTTCGAGACAAGGTGAACAACGAATTGGCCGACGTGCTCGGCAACTTCGTGAACCGCGTCCTCGTGTTGACCAAGAAATACTACGGAGGAGAGGTTCCGGCGGCACCCGCCCCTGAGCACTTGACCGACACAGACCGTGCGCTGCTCGACGCCCTGGCGGCCGCGCCTGACAAGATTGGCGGGCTCATCCAACGCCACCGCTACAAGGAGGCCCAACTCGAGGCGATGAACGTNGCGCGCTTGGGCAACAAGTACTTGACCGAGCAGGAGCCTTGGAAATTGCAAAAAACAGATCCTGAACGGACGGCGACCATCATGCACCTGACCTGCCAGGTCGTGGGCAACTGCGCCGTGCTGCTGGAACCGTTCCTGCCCCAAACCGCGGCCAAACTTGCCGACGCATGTGGCTTGGCCGATGCACGGTGGGCCGACGCCCAACCGGACATGGTTCAGCCGGGCACGACCCTGGGGGAACTGCCCATCTTGTTCGCCAAAATCGACAACGACACCGTGGCCGCCCAGGTCGCCAAGCTTGGCCAAAAGGGGGGCGACACAACCCGAGACATCATGCCTGTCAAAGACGAAATCACCTTCGACGACTTCACCAAACTCGACCTGCGCGTCGGCACGGTCCTGGAATGCGAAAAGGTGCCCAAGGCCGACAAGCTGCTGAAGTTGACTGTCGACACCGGCCTCGACACACGCACAGTGGTGAGCGGCATCGCGGAGCATTTCNAACCCGAAGACGTGGTCGGTCGTCAGGTGACCTTGCTGGTCAATTTGGCCCCACGCAATTTGCGCGGCATCGAGAGCCAGGGCATGGTGCTCATGGCCAGCANGGAAGACGGCGGATTGCGNTTTGTGAGCCCAGAAGAAGGGGTCCAACCCGGGGACGTCATCAGCTGAATTTCCCTGCGCAGAACAACCCTGGCCAACGCTTGTTGAGACTGGCATGAACGTCCTCGACCTCGCCCAACGCCGTCACAGCCCCCGTGCGTTTTCAGGCCAAGCCTTGGCCTGGGAAGACCTCGCGCCAGCTTTTGAAGCCGCCCGTTTGAGCAGCAGCTCCTACAACAACCAACCTTGGCGGTTCGTGGTGGGTCTGAAAGGGGAAGCGGGGTTTGACGCGCTTTTGGAGACCGCTGTGGAGGCCAACCGCGCGTGGATGAAGGACGCAGGCGCCATTGTGGGCGTCGTCTCGTCCGGTGTGCTCGAAAAGACCGGTGAGCCCGACCACGCGGCGATGTACGGCGTGGGCATGGCGGTCAACGCCATGGAATTCACCTTCGTGGCGCAAGGACTGACAAGCATGCAGGCGGGAGGCTTCGACCGAAAGGCCTTTGGCGAATTGGCTGGATTGCCGGCCCACCACACGCCCATCGCGTTGTTGGCCGTGGGTCACGCCCCAGAAGGACACACGCCACGTCCCAAAGTCCGCAAGGACCTCGACGACATTGTGTTCAAAATTGGGGACCGCATCCCCGGGTGACAAGCTGTTCTCAGTGCCGGACGACGAGCGGGGCGCGGAACTGCAATCCTTCGTTCTGACGTCCGGGTGCGACGAGCACGTATTGGCCGGACGCCAAACCTTGCACGTCCAACACTTGCGTACCTCCGTTCAAGGCCCAAGCTTTCACCACCCGGCCGTCGACCGCCGTGGCCTCCAACGTAGTCCCAGCCACCTCATGA
>PBWG01000116.1 GCA_002729115.1 Crocinitomicaceae bacterium
GAAAAGAGATTTCGAGGGAATACCGGAGAATTGTGTGTTCACGGACAAGGTGGAGGATATCTTGAGCGATGAGAATTTGGATGTGGTTGTGGAGTTGGTCGACATGCGTGGCGCCGTGGTGCTGGACGTGTTCCGAGGCGAATTGATTCCTCACTGGCAAAACACCGTGAACATCGATGCCCGCAGCTTGAGCGCAGGCATGTACCAAATCCGCATTTCGGCCCCAGGTTCTGTCACAACCAAGAAACTGCTCTTGACCGAGTGACCCTCCCACGAATGAAAACATGCCGAATCAGTGAAGGCCATCCTCCGGGGTGGCCTTCTCTATTGGGGGCGTGCCTATCTTGGGAACATGAAGCAGTTGTTGACTTTGGCCTTGTGCCTGTTTTCCCTCGGCGCCATGGCGCAGGGGTCGTTTCCTTACAACCCCGACGCCAACGAAAACGGGACCGTCGGTTCTGAAGACCTTCTGGCGTTTCTTTCTGTGTATGGTTCTGCATTCTTGCCTTCCGGCGTCTTGCCTGTCGCCGGCGGAGGAACAGGGGTCAGCACCCTGGACAGCGCCCGGCTCGCCCTGGGCGTGAGCACCTTCGCCGACGTGATTCCACTGGGTCAATCGGGGCCCGAAGCCCAAGTCACCGGGGATTTGCGCATCACCCAAAACCTGAATCAAGGCCAAGGCAACGTGGCTTCCGGGCTCTATGCTGCCGTGTCTGGACGCGGCGGAACCGCCAGCGGAACCTACTCGTTCGTGACCAACCAAAACAGCACGGCGACGGCCACCTGTTCCAGCGCCATCGGCGAAGGCACCTCCGCCACCGCCACGGCCGCCCACTCTCAGGGATTTGGCTCTGAAGCCTCGGGCTTGGCGGCGCATGCGGAAGGGTACTATACCGTCGCTTCCAGCAGCTCCTCCCACGCAGAAGGGTACCAAACCGAGGCGTCGGCCAACTACGCGCACGCAGAAGGGTACCAATCGGACGCCACCGGCCTCGCATCTCACGCCCAAGGGTACCGCTCCACCGCCTCAGGCTTGTACAGCCACGCCTCAGGCCGAAACGCCACGGCCTCCGCCAACAGCGCCAGCGCCATCGGGTACAACGTCACTGCAGACCAAGCCAACAGCACGGTGGTCGGGCAATGGAACGCCTTGAACCAAGGCGGGTTGTTGTTTGCGGTCGGCAATGGGGAAGCGGAGGACGACCGAAGCGACGCGTTGCAAGTGGACACCGCCGGCAACGTGCTTGCGGCGGGACGTTTGTTTGCCGAAGGCTCGGACCTGCTCCAGTTGGTGATCAACTTGCAAGCCCAAGTGGACTCCATGCAAATCCAACTGAACCTCCTGCAGGGGGAGTGATCAGAGCTTGATGCAGATGTTTTGAGGCTCGGTGAAAAACTCGAACGCCTCGAAACCACCCTCACGTCCGAGGCCTGAAGCCTTGACGCCGCCGAACGGCGTCCGAAGGTCGCGGAGCAACCACGTGTTCACCCACACGATGCCCGATTCGATGCCCGCGGCCACGCGGTGGGCGCGCTTCAAGTCGGTGGTCCACACCGTCGACGCCAACCCATAGCGGGTGTCGTTGGCCAGCACCAGCGCTTCTTCCTCCGAATCAAACGGCTGCAGGGTGACGACTGGGCCAAAGATCTCTTCCTGGTTCGTGCGGCAATCCGGGCCCAGCCCTTCGATCACCGTCGGTGCCACGTAAAAGCCGGCCTCACCCCCTTCCGGGTGAACGCGGTGGCCGCCGCACAACACGGTGCCCCCTTCTTCCTTGGCCAATTCGATGTGACCCAAGATTTTCTCCATGTGGGCCTCCGACACGACTGCGCCCATTTTGGTGGTGGGCTTCAAGGGCAAGTCGGCCACCATCTTGGACGCCTTGGCCACAAGCGCGTCTCGGAACTTGTCGTAGATCGGGCGTTCGACCAGAATTCTGGATCCGCACAAGCAGATTTGGCCTTGGTTGGCGAACGAACTGCGCAACGTGGTTTTGAGCGCCTCGTCGAAGTCGGCGTCCGCAAAGACGATCGCGGGGTTCTTCCCGCCCAACTCGAGGCTCATTTTCTTGAATTTGGGGGCCACATGGCCTGCGATGCGCGCGCCTGTCTGGGTTCCGCCGGTGAAGGACACCGCCGCGATGTCGGGGTGGGTCACCATGGCTTCGCCGACTTCCGGGCCCAGGCCGTGAAGGACGTTGAACACGCCGGGAGGAAAGCCCGCTTCTTCAATCCACGTGCTGAGCAGGTAGGCCGTGACCGGGGTCAACTCAGAGGGTTTGGCCACCACGCAGTTCCCTGCCGCCAAGGCCGGCGCCACCTTCCACGTGAACAGGTACAAGGGCAAGTTCCAAGGGCTGATGCACGCCACCACGCCAAGCGGCTTGCGCAAGGTGTAGTTGATGGCTTCCCCGTCCATGGCGTGGCTTTGGCTCGCGTAATGCTGAATGCCCGAGGCGTAAAACCGGAGGTTCTTCTCCGCCCGAGGAATGTCGACGTGGTTCGCAAGGGACATCGGCTTGCCGTTGTCTCGGGCCTCCGCTTCTGCAAGCATGGCCGCGTGCCGCTGGACCGCGTCCGCCAACTTGTCCAAACAGGCCGCCCGCTCCGCCACAGGGGTTGAAGACCAGCCGGGAAACGCACGCTTGGCCGCCGCCATCGCGCGGTCCACTTCCGGGGCCCCGGACCGTGGGATGGTGCCGTACACTTCACCGGTTCCAGGCGCCACATTGTCCAAGACTTGGGACGTGCCAGAGAAGGCCCCGTCGATGAAATTCTGAACTTGCATGTCCAACGAAGTTACCTAGGCTTGCATATATTTGCCCCTCCTAAACGGAATGCCCCATGGTGTAATGGTAACACACCGGTTTTTGGTACCGTTTTTCCAGGTTCGAGTCCTGGTGGGGCAACAACGAAAAAGCCACCTCTTGAGGGTGGCTTTTTGCATTTTAGGTCGAGGCGTTTCGACGAAGTTGCTCAATCTGAAATCAGCTCAAACAANCTGTCCAGGTTGGGGGCCAAGATGACCTCGATGCGGCGGTTCTTCGCCTTNTCTTCAGGGTCCACGGGATGGAATTCNCTNCGGCCTGAAGCGGCNAGCATCGACGGGTCCACGCCCGGGTTGGCCAGCAAGATGTTGACGACNGCCGTCGCGCGCAACACGCTCAATTCCCAGTTGTTCTTGGGGGTGGTGGTCCGGCTCACCTTGTCGGTGTCGGTGTGGCCCTCGACCACAATTTCAAGGTCACTCTGCTCGGCAATGACCGTTGCCAACTCGGTCAAGGCGGCTTGCCCTTCGACGTCCACCTCGGCACTTCCGGAGGAGAACAAGAGTTTGGCCTCCATGCTGACGTACACCTTGCCGTTGCGNTGNTCCACGTTGAGGCCCTTGCCTTGGAAGCCCAGCAAGGCCTCGGACAAACGGGCACGCAAGGCTTCCGCCGCGCGCTCGCGGGCTTCCAGGAGCGACTCGAGTTCTTCCACCCGTTGACTCCGCGCCTCCAACAACCTCGACTTCTCGTTGAGGTCCTTTTCCAATTGGTTCAAGGCGTCCTCGCGGCGCTGCAGTTCCTCGCGGATGGCCATGACGTCCTCGAGCAGCTGGCGGTTTTCCTCGGCGATGTCGCTCAAGCGGCCTGAGCTTTGGCTTGTCAAGGCTTCGTTCAAGTCGGTCAAGCGAGACACCTCGTCACGCAACCGCTGCAATTCGGTGCCCAACATGTTGGCCTCGTCGGCCAAAGCGTCGTTCTCGCCAGTGAGCCGCGACAACTTGCCCTCCAGTTCACGGCTGCTGATTTCCGCGTCTTGACGCGCCAGGCGCAACTCGGTGTTCTCCAGTTCTGCTTCGTCGAGTTGGACCTGCAGGGCTTCGTATTGCTTGGAGGTCACGCAACCGGTCGACGACACCATCAGCACAGCCAAGCTGGCCAAGACTCCAAGGCGGGCCCGTCGGACCCAAGGGGCAGAAAGAGAGACATTCATGTCCCACGAAGTTCAAACGAAGAACCCCCACAAGGGGGGCTCTCGGATGCGCCTTATTCACAGCGCAATGTCAGTGTGATGTCGCCTCAGATCAGTTGATCGGAATGGCGTAGGCCCCCCCACTCACCGTGGCGCTGCTGCCCAAGGCGTCCTGCATGGATCCGTTGAACGTTCCCACGATGTACCCGCCAGACACCGGGTCGATGTAGTTGATCTGGAAAGTGGTGTTGCCTCCCATCAACGTGGTGTAGTTCGTGCCGTCGGTCGAGGTGTAAGCGCCAGCTTGGGGCAACGACGAAGGGTTCAAGGCCACCACGTAGCCGTTGTACCATCCGTCNNCAGGNTCGGCAATCACAAAGCCAATNTGCGCGCCNGTCAGGCTGGTGCCTTGNATNTGGAGGTTGGTGCCCACGATCTCAGCTGANGCNGCGGCGTCGCCGAAGTACTGGATGCCGTAGGAGTTCCA
The DNA here is from genome assembly GCA_002729115.1 of Crocinitomicaceae bacterium. Taxonomy (GTDB): domain Bacteria; phylum Bacteroidota; class Bacteroidia; order Flavobacteriales_D; family Sanyastnellaceae; genus UBA11663. Next base: position 4,448 of record PBWG01000116.1, read on the forward strand.
NGTGATCTCNGCAGCNCANGGCTCGCAGTTGGGNCCTCCGCAATCGATGTAGTCCTCCAANCCGTCNTGGATGCCGTTGGTGCAGTCGCACAAGCATTCGCAAGGGTCGCAATCGCTGCCGCCNCAGTCGATGCCNGTCTCNTCNCCGTTCAATTCTCCGTCGTCGCAGGTGGGGCAAACTTCGCAATCCACTCCGCCGCAGTCCACGTCCTGCTCGTATCCATTCAACAGCCCATCTCCGCAGAGTTCAGGGCAAGCTGGGCAATCCTCGCAACCGCAATCGATCCCTGTTTCGCCCTCNTCCAAGACCCCGTTGAAATTCGTGGCGCAGGGCTCGCAGCTGCCGCCGCAGTCCACCCACTGTTCTCCCAACAANGGATCCCACTCGCCGTTCTCGCAAGGGTCGCATGGCTCACAAATCGGACCTCCGCAGTCCACGAGTTCCTCCTGGTTGTTCAGAATCTCGTCGTANCAGTTCTCTCCGATGAGGTTGTCGTCGTTCAAACAACCNGACAAGGTGATGGCAGACAGGCAAATGGCCAAGGAAGCCAAAAACAGGCGTCCGAAACCGGTGGTGAAGGAACTTGGAATGCTCATGTGCGTAATTTTGACAGCCCGAAAGATACAACTTCAACACCATGGACAACCTCGAGTGGAAACCCGCGCCTNCCCCTGACTTCCAAGAAGTCGGACGCCTGTCACAAGACACGGGTCTCAGCCCTTTGGTTGCATCCTTGTTGATCCAGCGGGGAATGGACTCGTCGGAATCGGTCCACGACTTCCTGGACCCCAGCCGCGAGAAGCTCCACGATCCTTTTATGATGAAGGACATGGACAAAGCCGTGGCCCGCATCATGAAGGCCATTGAGCGGAAGGAACGCATCATGGTGTACGGGGACTACGACGTCGACGGCACCACGTCCGTGGCCATGGTCTCGTCGTTCTTNCGAGGGCTGCAAGTGCCCGTCGTTCCCTACATCCCNATGCGCTACGGCGAGGGGTACGGNGTCTCNCCCAAGGGGGTGGAGCGCGCCAAGGTGTCGGGGTGCACGGTGTTGATCACCCTGGACTGCGGAACCAAAGATTTTGACGCCCTCGCCGCCGCCGCCGAGGTGGGCATCGACACCATTGTGTGCGACCACCACTTGCCGGCAGACACGTTGCCCATCACCACCGCCTTGCTCAACCCCAAGCAAGAGGGATGCGCATACCCCTTCAAGGAATTGTCCGGGGCGGGGGTCGCGTTCAAATTGCTGACCGCGTTGGTGAATCGGATTGGGTTGACCATGTCTTCGGTGTACGACCACCTCGACCTGCTGGCGTTGAGCATCGGCGCCGACCTGGTGGACATCACCGGGGAAAACCGCATCCTCGCCCACCACGGCATGCGGAAGCTGCGCAAGACCATGCGTCCCGGCATCCGNACCATGCTCCAAGTGGCCAACATCGAACGCGTGCCCAACACCGTGCGCGACATCAGCTTCACCCTGGGGCCGCGCATCAATGCCGCCGGCCGCGTGGGCCACGCCCTCAAGGCCGTGGAGCTGTTGATGGCGTCGGACGACAACACGGCGTACGAGCTCGCCTACGAGCTGGAGTCGATGAACCAGGCGCGGCGCGACCTCGACGAGGACATGACGGAAGAAGCCTTGGCCCAAATGGCAGAACAACCTGCCGGTCGCTGCTGCACCGTGGTGTGTGGCGANGGGTGGCACCGAGGNGTGCTGGGCATCGTGGCGAGCCGACTCGTGGAGGCGAGGTACCGGCCCACCATCGTCTTGAGCGAGGAAAACGGGCTCATGATGGGCAGCGCGCGCAGCGTGCAGGGCGTGGACATCCACNAAGCCTTNGAGGACTGCCGGTCGTACCTGGAGCAATTTGGGGGTCACCCCATGGCGGCCGGGCTGACCCTCCGCAGCGACCAATTGCACGAGTTCAAGAACGCCATTGAGAAGAGCATCGCTTCGCAAGTCAACGGGCGCATTCCGGCACCGAGCATCTCGTATCACTTGGAAATCGACTTGAACGCGATGACCCCNGAGGTGTACGANGAAATGGGGCGCTTGGCGCCTTTCGGACCCGGGAACGGCGTGCCGGTGTTCATGGCCAGCCGCCTCGTCGCCGCGTTGCCTCCGCGCACCGTCGGTCACCGCGGACGTCACCTCAAGCTCATCTTGCAATCGGCCGATTCTCCCCAGCAGCGCCTCGAGGCCATTGGGTTTGGCATGGGCGACCGCTTGGAAGANGTGCGCAGGCTGAAGGAAATGGACGTGGTGTTCACCCTGGTCCAAAACACGTTCCGAGGCCGNACCTCCCTCAACATGCACATTCGGGCCATCCGGCCGAGTGCGGANTGAGGATCAGGGAAGGATGACGGTCCCGAAATGCGCCAGGGTTTGGCGGATTTGGGCGTCGATNTCGACTTTTTGGGCCAACAAGTCCCGCTCTGTGTCGACGGGCAANTCGGCTCCCTGCAGTTGGGCGGACACCTCGGCAGAGGCCNTCTTCAAGTCCCACAAATGGAGGCGTCGCAACGCGCTTTCCAGCAAATCCATCAACTGNTCCTTCTCCACCACCGGGTAGATTTTGTGACGCTCTGACCAATTGGGGCTCAGCACGTGCTGCTGGATCATGGCCCCGGCCACCTTCTGCTGCACATCGTGGTCTTGGTCTTGGGTCAGCTGCTCTGGCGTCAAAATGCGCTCGTGGTCGAGTTCGGCAGAGAAGCGCTGCACCAAGGTTTGGTTCATCGGCTGACGCATCTGGATGCCTTCTTCCTCCAACCGGTGGATGACCAACTCCGCGAACGGCACCTCGAGCACCTCGGCCGCCTCCCCGTCTGTGTCCGCTTCGAGGGTGACGGACACGGTGTCGGTCGCGTACTCCANGAGCGCNCGGATCAAATCGTCTTCCACCACNGTGCGGGGGTCCACCTCCACCTGTTCTGCCATCGCCTCGGGCGGCGGCATGCCAGNATCGTANTGGGGCGNCANGCCTTGCGNTTGNGGGCCNCGCGCGGCCTGNTGGGCAGACCGCTTTTGCTCGGCCATCGCCGCGGCGTGGAGGGTTTTGGCGACTTCAGCGCCCAGCACATCCTCAGACANGCCGAGTTGGCTGGCCGANGTCTGCAGGTACACCGACCGCTGGATGGCGTCCGGGATGGCCGCGATGGAGGTCACCACAGACCGAACCATGTCCGCCCGCTTCAACGGGTCGGAACCTGCCTCGTCCGCCAGCAACCGCGCCTTGAATTCCAGGAAGTCCTGGGCGTCGTCGTGAATGGCTTTGTTCAGGGCGTCGCTGCCCACCTTCTTCGCGTAGGTGTCCGGGTCGTCGCCGTCCGGCAACAGCACCACCTTCACGGCCATGCCCTCGGCCAGCAGCAAATCGATGCCGCGGAGTGACGCCCGGATGCCCGCCGCGTCGCCGTCGAAGATGACCGTCACGTTCTTGGTGAAGCGGCGGATGAGTTGGATTTGGCCTGGCGTCAATGCCGTGCCACTCGACGCGACCACGTTGCGCACCCCAGCTTGGTGCATGGCCATGACGTCGGTGTAGCCTTCGACGAGGAAGCAACGCTCCTCCTTGACAATCTCGGGCTTGGCGAGGTGCATGCCGTAGAGCACCTTCGACTTGTTGTAGAGCGGGCTTTCTGGCGAGTTGAAATACTTCGCCACCTTCTTTTCCGTGCTCAGGGTCCGGCCGCCAAATCCAATGACCCGGCCCGTCACATCCCGAATCGGGAACATCACCCGCCCTTTGAAGAAATCCCAAAGCGACCCGTCCTCGCGCTGCTTGC
>PBWG01000117.1 GCA_002729115.1 Crocinitomicaceae bacterium
GCTTGGGTCGTTTGAACGTTGAGGAAGCGCTCGTAGTGACCCAAGTCCAAATCGGTCTCTGCGCCATCCACAGTCACGTAGCACTCTCCATGNTCGTANGGGTTCAGCGTGCCTGGATCCACATTGATGTACGGGTCCAACTTTTGGATGGTCACGGAGTACCCGCGGGCCTGGAGCAACTTGGCCAACGAGGCACTGACAATGCCTTTGCCCAGGCTGCTGCTCACACCGCCAGTGACAAAAATGTACCGGCTGTTCCGGCCGCTGGCCAGGGTGTCGGTGAAAGAAGAGGTTGGAGTAGACATGTCCCGCATATACGGGATTCAAAGGTAGACCAAAGTGACACCTCCGGTCACGGGTCGAGGATGCATTTCATCAACAATTCTTCACCCTGCATTCACATCCCCCTGTCCTGGGGATTCCATGCGCTGGGTCAGGGCCTGAACCCAAGGGACCTCCTCCAAGAATTCTCGGGCCACAATGCGAATCAGGGTGTAGCCTGGGATGGCCAACACCATGCCCATGGGGCCTGCCAAGCTGCCCGCCACGGACACCACAATGAAAATTTCCAGCGGGTGGGCAAACACGCGCTTGGCGAAAACCACCGGTTGGGTGAACACGTTGTCGATGGCTTGGGCTGCCGCGAACATGGCCAACCCCCACNCAAGCGTNCCGCCGTCGACGCCGCTTGAGACCATCACCACCACCCCCACGAGCGCCCCGGCAATGGGCCCGAGGTAAGGGATCAAGTTGAACAACCCCGCGAGCAAGCCCAGCAAGAGGCCGTGCGGCACGCCCATGACGGTCAGGCCGAGTCCCACCACGGTGGTGACGATGCTCACTTGAATGACCAGTCCACCGAAGTAGCGCGTCAACAATTCGCCAGAACGGGACATGATTCGCTCGGCGGACGCTTGTCGCGACGGTGGTGTGAGCCCCAAGACCAACCGATGGAAGAGGTCGGGCTCTCGCATCAAAAAGAACGCCATGAACAANANGGAGAAGCCGGCGACGAACACGTTGCCAAGCGACGACAGCAGCCCTGTCAAGAGCCCACTCAATGCATCCACAGGCACCATGTGGGTCANCTGGTCCGCGAGGTAGGCGCTGTTGGCCATGCCCTTGCCGCTCAAATCCACCCATGTCGTGTAGCGGTCGACCATTTTCAGCATGTCGTTCCAGGCGGCGATGAGTTGCTCAGAATTCACTTGGGACAGCGCGGCCGCCTGTTGGGTCAGCAAGGGCGTGAAAAGCAAGACGATNCCTGTCAACAGGGCCACCATCAAGGCGAGGGTGGTGGCGGCCCCCAAGCCGTGGCCCAGGGTTTTGGACCCCACGCGGCGGGTGGCGATCCATCGCACAACAGGTCGGCCTGCAAAACTCAGCGCAATGGCGCCGAGGAGGTAGGAGGCAAGTTGNCCGAACCTCCACAGGAACAGGACGAGCAAGGCCGCCAACACCCACCATGCTGCGTTGGACCGGGTCATGGGCACAGGGACGATTTGGGGGTGAACAGGCCACGCAACCGTCCGACGCCAGCAAAGGCCGCGTCCCACTGCTCGATTTGAAGCTCAACCTCAGCCATGCCGCACGTCGGCAGCCACACCGGTTGTTCCGTCAACCGCTCGACGAGNTCGCTCAGCCCNGGGTTGTGCCCGACGATCCAGNCTTGNTCGTGGNGGTTGTCGAGCGCNTTGATCCANCCNAGCCAGGCNCGGTCGCTTGCCAAATAACCCTCTTCCAGCACNGTGATGGCCGTTTCGTCGGCCTGCCAGGCTTNCCGAAGGAGGGCGGTGGTTTGGGTGGTGCGAACCGCCGCGCTCGTCAGGACTGGGCTGCTCAACACATGGGCGCCTCGACTCCATTNTCCGAGCGATTCGGCGTCGCGCTGGCCNCGTGGGGCCAAAGCACGNTGAAAGTCCCCGTCGGGGTGCTTGGCTTCCGCCTTGCCATGCCTGACCACAAACAATCGCTTCATGTCACGAATGTCGTGAATATCTTGCGTCCATGATGGAAGGGTTGATTTCGTGGATGGAGTCCATGGGGCCGGTCAAGGCCGCCTTGGTGGGGACTTTGTTCACATGGGCCATGACGGCAGCGGGTGCTGCGCTTGTGTTTCCGTTCAAGAGCATGAACCGGAAGTGGTTTGACGGCATGTTGGGGTTCACGGGTGGGGTGATGGTGGCGGCGAGTTTTTGGTCGCTGTTGGCGCCCGCCATTGAGATGACTGGGGGAGAGGGCTTCGAGAAGGTGGGGCCACCTGCGATTGGTTTCGCATTTGGTGCCTTGTTCATTTACATGCTGGACAAGTTCACGCCACACCTGCACATCAATTTCAGCAAAGAGGAGGCGGAAGGCCCCAAAACCGATTGGCACCGCACCACCTTGCTGGTGTTGGCCATCACCCTGCACAACATCCCCGAGGGGCTGGCGGTGGGGGTGTTGTTCGGCGGGGCTGCCNTGGGGTTGGANGGCGCGACCACGGCTGGGGCGGTGGCCCTGGCCATCGGNATTGGCATTCAGAATTTTCCGGAAGGCTTGTCGGTCAGCATGCCCTTGCGCCGCGACGGCGTGAGCCGAGGCAGGGCCTGGTGGTTTGGACAGTTGTCGGCGGTGGTGGAGCCTGTCGCCGCCGTGATCGGAGCGTTGGCAGTGATTGCCATGCGGCCCATCTTGCCGTACGCGTTGGCGTTTGCGGCGGGAGCCATGATTTACGTGGTCATCGAGGAAGTCATCCCAGAAACCCAGCGGGACAAGTACACCGACATCGCCACCCTGGGCTTCATCGGGGGGTTCATCGTCATGATGTCGCTGGACGTCGGGCTGGGCTGAGGTTGGCGCCTCCAAACCGGCCGCTGCTCATCAAGAGCAACACATGGTTTTCGCTGGGCACATCGGTAAGCCTTGCTTCCAACGCTTGCACGGACGTCACGACCTCCAAATCTTCCCTTCCGAAGCAGCCCTTGACAAACCCTGCGTCAAGCTCNGGCAGCCGTTTGTGCGCCACCACGTCAGGGTCAAAAAACACGACGGCCTTGTCCGCGGCGTCCATGGCGGCCTCGTATTGGGGCAAGAAGGCTTTGTTCAGGCTGCTGAAGGTGTGAAGTTCAAACACCGCCGTGACCTGGCGTTCGGGGAATTGGCCGACGACCGAGGCTTGGGTGGCGCGAAGCTTGGACGGCGCGTGGGCGAAATCGCGGAACGCGGTGAAGGCGCGATTCTCGTCATTCTCGGCCACCTCAAGGCGTCGGGCCGCCCCTGTGAAGCTGGCCATGTTGCGGTCGAACGCCTCGTGGGACAGCCCCATGGCGTGACACGCTTCCCTCGCTGCAGCCAAGTTTTGCATGTTGTGTGCACCGAGAAGCTTCATGTCCAAGAAGTCACCGCCCCAGCTCACCTGGCTGCCCGTGGAAGTGGGTCTGTGTTCAGGAGTGCGGTAGGGAATCCAGCTGATGTCGGGCCGTTCAGACTTCACCTCGGCCACGACGTCGCACACTTTGGCGTCCTCTTCGCAGTACACCACCACGCCTTCCGGTTGGACGGTGCGGAGGTANGCTGAGAATTGGNACACGTAGTGCTCTTCCGTGGGGAACACNTTGACGTGGTCCCACGCGATGCCCGTCAGGATGGTCACGTGAGGGCCGTACCACAGGAACTTGGGTCGGCGGTCGATGGGGGAGCTCAAGTACTCGTCTCCTTCAATCACGGCCCATTCGTGGCGATCGTCCAGGTCCACCATCCGGTCGAACCCTTCCAGCTGGGCCCCCACCATGAGGTCGGTCTGCATTCCTGCACCGTGCAGGGCATGGAGGACCATGGACGTGACGGTGGTTTTGCCATGACTTCCGGCCACGACCATTCGCTTCTTCTGTTCCGTGGCGAAGCGCAGGAATTCAGGGTAGCTCTGGATGGTCAGTTCAAGTTCTTGTGCGCGCAAGAGCTCGGGATTGTCCTGGCGGGCGTGCATGCCAAGAATGACCACGTCCAAATCGGGGGTGATGTTGGACGGATGCCAGCCTTCCTCCGCGGGGAGCAGTCCGGCCTTTTNNAGCCGTCCNCGGCTGGGCTCGAAGATTTGGTCGTCGCTCCCTGTCACGTGGTGCCCCGCGTGGGCCANNGCCAACGCGAAGTTGTGCATGGCGCTTCCGCCCACCGCAATCAAATGAATTCGCATGAGGGGAAGTTCACATCTTTCNGCAGCCAGAGTTGGCAGGCGTCCACTCATTTTCTCACATTCGCAACATGACAAACCTCACTTGGTGGCAAGCNCATCGTCAGGCATGGGCATGGCTTCGTGGGCCATTGAGGAGGTGGTTTTGGCCTGCTTCCGCGGTGGCGGTTGCGCTGTCGGCGTTGGGGTGGTGGGGCATCTCGTGGGTCGCCGCCGACGTGTCAAACCGTGTGGTTGACGCCATCGGGGTGGAGCGGGGTGCAGGTTGGGTCCAGACCTTGACCCAAGGCGCGGTGTCCTTGGTCCTGCTGGTGGTCAAGCTCAAGTTGACCAAACACTTGGTCCTGGTGTGCATGGGGCCCATTCTGGCCATGGTCAGCGAAGCCGCTGAAGTTCACCTCACCGGGAGGGAGTTGCCTTTTTCTTGGCGCCGGGCATGGAAGGACGCTTGGCGCGGGCTGCGTTCGGCCTTGCTGCTGGCCGCATTTGAGTGGGGGGTGTTGTTGGGGTGTTGGTTGGCGACTTTGGCGTTGCCCGTGATGGCACCAGTTTGGGTGGTTTTCACATGGGCGTTTGGGGTGTGGGTCTACGGCGCGTCGATGTTGGATTACGTCTGGGAGCGNGAAGCGTTGGGCGGCCGCGACGGGTTGCGCAAAAGCTTGCGTGCCTGGAAAACGGCCTTGGGCGTGGGGCTGCCTTTTTGGGCGTGGATGTCCCTTCCTGTCCTGGCTTGGACGGTCGGTCCGGTGTTCGGAGGGTTGACGGGGGCGATCTCCGCGGTGTTGATGACCCGGAGGCCNGGGCCTCATTTGGCCACCACCTGAATTGCCACGCCCAGCGCTTCGAGGTCGTCGAAGAAGGCGGGGTAACTCTTGGCCACACACTCNGCGTTCAAAATCTCCACAGGCGCCCCTGCTGCCCCAAGAATCGCTGCGGCCATGGCCATGCGGTGGTCGCCTCGCGGGTCGATGCGGCCCGCCTGAGGCTTGCCGGGGTGCACGCGAAGGGTGTCGTTGTTGTCGTCGAGGTCCACGCGGATGCCCAACTTGGCCCACTCTTCTTGAATGGCCAAGCCCCTGTTTGATTCTTTGTTGCCCAAGCGGTGGAGACCTTTGAACGTGCTGGGCTTTTTGGCAAAAACAGCCATGGCCGCAAGCGGGGGGAACAGGTCCGGGCAATCGGTCAGATCCACTTGAAACGCCTTGGGCTTCCCCGCAAACACCTGGATGCCGTCGTCCACCCCTGCCAACCGGCAACCGCTGAACAGAAGGGCGCCTTTGATGGCTTCGTCCGCTTGGGTGACGCTGCTCGCCAACCCTTCGACCGTCAAGGAGTGGGGGGCACACAAGAGGCCCAAGCCCAGCAAGAACGCCGCGCCAGACCAGTCTCCATCGACCGTCATGTCCACGGCCTGGGCACGTTGGTTGCCAGGGACGTCCAGTACCCAAGTGCGGCTGTTCTCCTCTTGACGGGCGTCGACTTGGAGTCCAAAGTCCTCCATCATCTCCAAGGTCATCTCCATGTAGGGGGTGCTGACCACGTTGTGCAGGGTCAACTTGGAGCCGCCCTCCAACAAGGGAAGGCTGCACAGCAGCCCGGTGATGACCTGGCTGGTTCCGTTCGCGTCCAATTCGTACGTCCCGGGTTGGAGCGGTCCTTGGACCGACAGGGTTTCCCCGGGTTCTTGACCGTTTACCTTGGCGCCGCAAGCACGCAGCGCCGTGGCCCAACCTTGAAAAGAGCGGGACGCCAACGTGCCCTCACGACCCACCTCGAGGGGTTGGTTGTGCAGGGCAGCAAGGGTGCCAAAGGTGCGCGCGCCAAGGCCAGATTCCCCTGGTGTCAGGGTGTCGGTTCGGGGCGCGGGTCGTGCCACGCCGTGCACGGCCACGGCGTCGTCGCCCAATTCCAAGGTGGCGCCGAGTTGGGCGCTCATCATCATGGCTTGGGTGCAGTCGTCCGATTCGGAAGGGCGGCGCAACATGGTGGTGCCCTCCGCAAACGTCGCCAGGGCCAAGGCCCGTTGCATGATGCTCTTGCTGGGCGGCGCCCACACGTTGTCGCCGGACAGCGTGCTGGGGAGCACCTTCAGAATCATGCCTTCTGTGGGTTGCGCCCGGTGTACACCGTGGCGATGCCTCCAGTCAGAGGGCGGGCCTTCAGGTCCACGTACCCCGCTTTGCGCATTTCTTCCAGGAAGTCCTGCCCCTCGGGGAACGCGTCAACGCTTTCCGGGAGGTAGGTGTAGGCTGCGGGGTCTTTGCTCACCCAGCGCCCCACCGTGGGCATGATGTGTTTGAAATAGAGCCCAAACACCTGCTTGATCGGAAACACCCGAGGCTTGGAAAACTCAAGCACGAGGCCAAGTCCGCCGGGTTTCAAAACCCGACGCATGTCTTGCAACCCGCCTTGCAGGTTTTCAAAATTGCGCACGCCGAAGGCGACGGTGTACGCGTCAAAGTGGCCATCTTCGAAGGGAAGCTTGACCGAGTCGCCTTGAATCAACTCAATGCGGTCGTTCCAACCTCGGGCTGCCACTTTTTTGCGCCCCACGTCCAACATGCCGGCGCTGATGTCCACTCCTGAGACGTGCACGTCGAGCCCCATGCGGACCGCTTCAATCGCGAAGTCTGCGGTTCCGGTGGCCACGTCCAGGAGCTTGGCAGGCGACTCTTTCCGAAGGATGCGGATGCAGGTCTTGCGCCACAGCACGTCAATGCCCAACGAAAAGAAGTGGTTGAGGAAATCGTACCTGTGGGCAATGCCGTCGAACATGCGTTCGACCTGGTTCTTCTTGGCTTCGTCGTCGGAACTGACGTAGGGTGTGATTTTCGTGCCCATGGGGGAAGGAGAAAAGGTCACCCGACGAGCGTGTGCCCGTCTGGGTATTTGAAATGGGACTGCAAGGTTCGCCCACCGACGGCAAACGCCACCGTCAAGGTGCCCACACGTCCCACAAACATGGCCGCAGAAAGCACCAACTTGCCCGCAGTGGACATCAGGGGTGTGATGCCCGTGCTCAAGCCGACGGTGCCCATGGCGCTGACATGTTCGAAGGCCAGGTCGAAAAAGGTGCAGGCGTTGGCGTTCAACATTTCAGATTCTGTCAAGGTCAACAGAAAAACCCCGACGAGGTTTCCGACGAGGAAAAAGAGCAGCACGCTGTAGGCCCGAGACCGAAGCACGTCGTTGATGGTGCGCTTGAAGATTTGCACGTGGTCGGCCCCGCGGACTGTCCGTGCCACGTCCGCCAGCACNATCGCGAACGTGCTCGTCTTGATGCCGCCACCCGTAGAGCTGGAGGAGGCGCCGATGAACATGAGCACCAGCAGCAAGAACAGCATGGGCATGCCCACCGCGCCAATGTCGACGGTGTTGAAGCCGCTTGTNCGCGTGACGCTTTGGAACACCGCAGTGGTGAATTTTCCAAACCAAGACATCCCATCCAGGGTGCCTTGCCACTCCAACGCGCCGTACGCCACCGCACCGACCACCANGAGCCCNGTGGAGAAATACAGGGCGATTTTGGTGGGGAAGGAGATGGTCTTCCAGGGTTGCATCATGCGCTCCCGCAGCTTGGACACATCAAACAGATCAAACATGGCAATCATGCCCAACGCCCCCAAGAACACCAACGCCGTGATGACCCAATGGACCAGCCAATTCGTGGCCACCCAAGGGTGGGCCAACCCGTCGGTGAAGAGGGTGATGCCTGCGTTGTTGAAGGCGGAGACACTGTGAAACACGGAGGAGAATGCGCGGTCGGCCCACCCTGAGAACGGCACATCTGGACTCCACAGCGCCATGAGCGCCACGGCGCCGAGAAACTCGAGGCCAAGACACCANAGAACCACCTTGCTNAGCGTTCCGCTGCTGCCCAGCAGGTTGTCGGTGTTCACGAAGTCTTCGATCACGTCGTGCTGTTTCACCGCCAAACCGAATTTGGAGGCCAGGGCCAAGAAGGATCCAAACGCGATGAAATTGAGTCCGCCCAACTGAATGAGCACCAGCAGCACCCAATGTCCCNNGTGGGTGAANTAGGTCATGGTGTCCACGCTCATCAACCCNGTCACGCAGGTCGCACTGGTGGCGGTGAAAAAGGCGTCTGCCCACGGCATGCCGCCCTCCACAGTGGTCATTTGGGGCATGCTCAGCAGCCATGTTCCCACCGCGATCAACACGAGGAAGCTCATGATGAACACCATCGCTGGGTGCACTTTGACCCTCGGCAAACGCGACCCAGGCCTCATCCATTCCGTGAGGATGGCCACCAGCAGGTAGCCCTGCACGACGAAAGTGCTGAGGTCGGTCGCATTGGGCAACACGGTNCTCACGGCAGATCCCAGCAAAGGCATGCCCAGGAAGAGGTCTCCGGCGCCTTCCACGGCGAGCAACGCCATCAGCAGCCCTTCTGCCCACGTTTCTCGGAAGAAGGTTTTGGGATGGAAGTGGTACAGCACCCGAACCAGGTAATGCAACACGTAGAATCCAAAGCTGAATTTCACCACGCCGAAAAGCTGTCCAGCAGTTTCTGCGGAATGGTCGTAGCCGTAATAGATGGCCAGCGACACCAACGCCGACAAATTGACGGCGAGGTTCAGCCATTGAAACAAGTCCAAGGTCTGATCCTTGCTGTCGTAGAGCCACACGTTGGCCCGCTCCCGAAATTCTTGCCAGCTCAACGTGGGTCTGAAATGGAGGCGTGGACGCGGGGCAGTTCCGCTTGCAAGTCTGCCTTGGAAATGGGNACGACGCCGACGCGTTCGCACACCCAGCCGCCGGCCAGGTTGGACACGCGTGCAATGGCCTCTGCGTCGCATCCTGCCGCCAACAACAAGGCCGCCACGGAAATCACCGTGTCGCCAGCGCCACTGACGTCCATCACTTCACGCGGCACCGCNGGGATGTGNANNTGGNCGATGNCTTCNTGNGGNGCATGAATCCANGTGCCATGNTCNCCCAGGGTCACCATNACACGCNCNCANCCGAGGTNGGNNNGCAACCGCTCCACNGCCTNGGCCATGTNNGNCNNNNGNNGNGGGTGAACGGGTTCCGTCAATCCGAGGCCTTCGTTCAACTCCTTCAAATTGGGCTTGAAGAGGGCCACGCNTTGGTAGGCTTGGAATCGTTTGAGTTTGGGATCCACAGCCACTGGCANGCCTGCNTGTTGGCAAGCCGCAAGCAACGCGGCGACCGTGTCCTCGGTCAGCAGACCTTTGTCGTAGTCTTCAAGGATCACCACGTCGGGGCGGCTGGCGCCCTCAAGCAAAGCCTTGAATGTGCTCAACACGTCTTGTCCCACCGCCGAAGTCACGTCCTCGGTGGACTCCTCATCCACGCGCACGACATGTTGACCTCCACTGATCACCCGTGTTTTGACGGTGGTTGGCCGAGAAGGGTCCACGACCAAATGCGGGGCGCATACGTCTTCGAGCAAGTTGGTCAAGTCTGCACCGGAGGCGTCTTGGCCAACCACGCTGACCAACGTCACCTCCGCCCCAAGGGCATGCAGGTTTTTCACGACGTTCCCCGCGCCGCCTGCCCGAATTTCTCGTTGTGTCACATCCACAACGGGCACTGGGGCCTCAGGGCTGACGCGGCTCACGCGACCCCACATGTAGGCGTCGACCATCACGTCGCCGACCACGCACACCTTGGGGCGTTCCCAAGGAAGGGTGTCAAAGGGAAGGGGTTGATCCGCCTTGCTCATGCCGGCAAAGGTCGGACTTTACGCCAAACGCGCGCAGGCTTTCTGGATCCGAGACACCGCTTCTTCAAGTACGGCATCGGCGGCGGCGTAGGACAAGCGGATGCATTCGGGGGTGCCAAACGCGGCGCCAGACACAGAGGCCACCTGGGCTTGCTCGAGCAAGAAGAACGCCACGTCGTCCGAGTTCTTCAGCGTTTTGCCTTCAAACGACTTGCCGAAGAGGGCACTCACGTCCGGGAACACGTAAAA
>PBWG01000118.1 GCA_002729115.1 Crocinitomicaceae bacterium
GTACGCGCGTAGATGTCACGCAGCGAACGCATCGTCTCCAAATCATCGGCATCTGTCGCATGCGCAGCCTCCAAGAAAGGCTTGGCCGTCTCGAAAAGCGACTTGGCGTCGTTCTCCATTTGCTTCTGGGCGTCAGACTCTGCCTTGGTCATGCGGGGTTTCCACATGTCATTGGCCGCATTGATGCCCTGGACGGCTTGGTTGAAGTAAAGCGCACCGAGGTTGTAGTTGGCGTCAAAGTAATCCGCCTTGATTTCAAGCGCCTTCTTGTAGGCCTTAATGGCCTCTTCCGCGTTGCCGAGGTTGTCCAAGACACTGCCCAAGCTGAACCACAAAATCTCATTGGTTGGATCTTGCTCGGCAGCCAGCGCGAGGTTTTCCTTGGCTTTGTCAAATTCCTCGTTGGTCAGGTAGATGTTCAATTCCTCAATGATGAGGGATTGCTCACGTGGGTAAGCTATCCGGGCGTCGGCCAGTGTTTGCAATGCGAGGTCTTCTTGACCTGACGTGCGGTACAAGTTGCTGATGAACAAGAAGACGTTGGGCACCTGGTACTGGATGTCTGCACACGCCTGGTAGCGGGCCACAGCCAATTCTACGTTGCCGGCCTTTTCGTAACACAAGGCAGAGTTGTACAAGGCCATGGTGTCGGTGGCTTCAAAGGCCGAGGCGATTTCTGCACTCAGGTCAAAGAATCCTCCTGCACGTCCAAAGTCACCCGTGTTGTATTGCGTGATGCCGGCGTTGCTTGCCGCCATTTGCACTTGACCCAATCCAATTTGGCACTCCTGGGCGTACGACCCTTTGGTGTCCAATTCCTTCGCCTTCATGTAGCTGTCTTTGGCGATGGTCAAGGCATCTGGGAACGCCGCAAACAACGTGCTGTCTTTGCTGATGTTCAAGTAGATCTCCCCACGGTAGCGCCAAGTCTTGTTCTTGACGTTCGCCTTGGGGTTCTCGATCGCCTGCTCGATGTAGCTGGCTGCCGTGGCGTAGTCGCCTTCTTTGTTGGCGTTGTAGGCAGAGACTACTTCTTTTTGGGCCAAACCTTGGAATGAGATGGCCGCCAAAGCCATCAGGGTTGCGAAGTTCCGCATGTTTTTTGGTTTCAATTCGTCACAAAAGTACGTCGACGGTTCATCGTTGGTCAAAGGCCGTGCCAATCTCAAGCTTCAGCACTTGGGGTGTCGCCGGATGTGGCTTCAGGCGAGTCTCCTTCAGGCGCGTCACCATCGGTTTGCTCGTCCTCCGACTTGGGAACCTTGCACACTGCCGCGATGGAGTCTTTGCCTCGAAGGCTGATCAAACGCACCCCCTGGGTGGCCCTGCCCATCACACGCAATTCATCCACGGCCAAGCGGATGGCGATGCCCGACTTGTTGATGATCATCAAGTCGTTCTCGTCCGTCACGTTCAAGATGGAGATGAGCTCTCCGGTCTTCTCGGTGATTTGCAAGGTCTTCACCCCCTTTCCTCCACGGTTGGTGACGCGGTAGTCGTCCACCGCAGAGCGCTTTCCGTAGCCGTTCTCCGACACGACAAGGATGTCGCTGGACGCATCTTGAATGCACACCATGCCGATCACCTCGTCCTTGTCGTCTGCAAGCGTCACACCGCGCACGCCCATGGCGGTGCGTCCCACGGCCCGCGCCTTGGATTCGTGGAATCGGATGGCCTTGCCTGACCGCAAGCCCAACAAGATTTCGTTGTCGCCGTTGGTGAGACGTGCCGACAGGAGCTCGTCCCCTTCGCGGATGGTGACGGCATTGATGCCGTTGGTCCGTGGACGACTGTACGCTTCCAAGGAAGTCTTTTTGATGAGGCCCTTCTTGGTGGCCAGGATGACGTAGTTCTCGTTGACGTAATCGGCGTCCTTCAAATCCTGGACTGGGATGTACGCCAGCACCTTGTCGTCTTGCTCGAGGTTGATGAGGTTGACGATGGCGCGGCCTTTCGACTGCTTGCTTCCTTCGGGCACCTCGAAGATGCGCATCCAGAAACAGCGGCCTTTTGCTGTGAAGATGAGCAACCAATTGTGGTTGGTCGCCGTGAAGATGCTTTCCAAGAAATCTTCGTCGCGGGTGGTGCTGCCTTTCGACCCCACACCTCCCCTGCCCTGTGCACGGTATTCTGCGAGGCGCGTGCGCTTGATGTAGCCGGCATGGCTGATGGTCACCACCACCTGCTCGTCGGGAATCATGTCCTCGATGCTGAGATCGGCGCTGCTGTATTCAATGGTGGAGCGGCGCTCGTCTCCGAAGCGCTCCTTGACGTCCAACAATTCGGTTTTGATGATTTCCATCCGGCGCTCCACGCGGTCCAGGATGTCCTTCAAATCCGCAATGACCGCCATCAACTCGTCGTACTCGGCGCGGAGCTTGTCGCGCTCCAGGCCCGTCAACTTTTGGAGTCGCATGTCCAAGATGGCGCGGGCTTGAACTTCACTGAGTTCAAACTTCTCCATCAGGCCATTGCGCGCTTCCTCAGGCGTTTTGCTGGCACGAATCAGCGCGATGACCGCGTCGATGTTGTCGAGGGCGATGATCAGGCCTTGCAGAATGTGGGCCCGCTCTTCCGCCTTGCGCAAGTCAAACTGGGTGCGACGGACCACCACCTCGTGCCTGTGCTCGACGTAGTGCGCCATCATTTGCTTCAAGTTGAGCAACTCCGGACGGCCCTTCACCAAGGCGATGTTGTTGACCGAGAACGAGGTTTGAAGTTGCGTGTACTTGTACAACTTGTTGAGCACCACATTGGGGATGGCGTCGCGCTTCAGTTCGTAGACGATGCGCATGCCGTTCCGATCCGACTCGTCCCGGATCTCGGAGATGCCCTCAATTTTTTTGTCGTTGACCAAATCNGCGGTCTTGCGGACCATGTCGGCTTTGTTCACCTGGTAGGGAATCTCCTCCACGATGATCATCTCGCGCCCTGTCTTGGTCTCCTCGAAGCGCGCACGTCCGCGCATCACCACGCGGCCCCGGCCCNTTTGGAATGCGTCGCGCACGCCCTCAATGCCGTGGATCACACCCCCTGTGGGGAAATCAGGTGCCTTCACGTGCTCCATGAGGTCCTCCACGGTGCAATCGGGGTTGTCCACCAAGTGCACCATGCCGTCCACCACTTCGCTGAGNTTGTGGGGAGGCATGTTCGTGGCCATCCCCACCGCGATNCCTGCGGCGCCNTTGACNAGCAGGTTCGGAATCTTGGACGGCANCACNGTCGGCTCCTTCAAGCTCTCGTCNAAGTTGGGGCGGAAGTCNACCGTCTCCTTGTCCAAGTCGGCCAACATCTCCTCGGCCGACTTGCGAAGGCGTGCCTCGGTGTAACGCATGGCTGCCGGGTTGTCTCCGTCGATGGACCCAAAGTTCCCCTGCCCATCTACCATGGGGTAGCGCAAGGACCAGTGCTGGGCCATGCGGACCATGGTGTCGTACACCGAGCTGTCGCCGTGCGGGTGATACTTTCCGAGAACCTCCCCTACAATCCTCGCAGACTTCTTGTAGGGTCGGTTGGACAACACGCCCAAGTCGAGCATGCCNTAAAGCACCCTTCTGTGCACGGGCTTGAGGCCGTCGCGCACGTCGGGGAGCGCCCGACTCACAATCACCGACATCGANTAGTCGATGTAGGCAGACTTCATCTCGTCAGAGATGTTGATTTGAATGATTTTTTCTCCTTCAGCCATGGGTTCCAATTCGTGCCTCCGCGTCCAGCGTGGCCCCCTTGTTTTTCAACCTGACCAAACTCCTGNTCAGANATCNTCAAAAATACCTTTTCCCCACGCCCTGCGCAGGAATCAGGCGACTTCAATTACTCACAAATGCCCCAACAGCGATGTGAATAACCTGCCGGAGTGCNGNAGCGACCTCCGAGGGTGAATCCTAGTTTTGAGGTTGAACTTTCATTGAACATTGATGGACGCAAAATTTTCAGCACGGGTGCGAGAGGTGATTTCGCTGAGTCGTGAAGAGGCCCTTCGTTTGGGCCACAACTACATTGGGGTGGAACACCTGTTGTTGGGCATCATCAAAGAAGGTGAAGGCACTGCGGTGCGCATCCTCGAGGGGNTGAATTGCGATTTGCAAAAACTCCGCAANCTCGTGGAAGGGTCTGTTCGNCCAAGTGGCGCGAAAGCTGGNGGNGCNGGCAACATCCCCTTGGTCAAACAGGCNGAGAAGATTCTCAAGATCACTTATTTGGAAGCCAAGATTTTCAAGAGCCCCATCATCGGAACGGAGCACTTGTTGCTCAGCATTTTGAAAGACGAAGACAACGTGGCAACCAAGAGCATTCACGCATTCAACATCGATTACGACGTGGCAAAAGAAGAATTCGAAAGCTTGCTGTCTGAAGGAGGTGCGCCTGCCACCCCAAGGGCAGACCATCCCATGGCTGACGGCGGCGAACCTGCGGACGACGGTCCTGGCAACTACGGCTNTGGCGGAGGCAGCGAAGGCTCGTCCGGGCGCAAAGGCGACCCCAAATCCAAGACTCCTGTGTTGGACAACTTCGGCCGCGACCTCACCCGCATGGCAGAAGAAGGTCGGCTCGACCCCATCGTCGGCCGCGCCAAGGAGATTGAGCGCGTCAGCCAGATTTTGAGTCGCCGAAAGAAGAACAACCCCATCTTGATGGGAGAGCCTGGCGTCGGGAAATCTGCGATCGCTGAAGGCCTGGCCTTGCGCATCGTGGAGAAGAAAGTGAGTCGCGTGTTGTTCAACAAACGCATCGTCACCTTGGACGTGGCATCGCTGGTCGCGGGCACCAAATACCGTGGTCAGTTTGAAGAGCGCATGAAAGCGGTGATGAACGAGCTCGAGAAGTCGCCAGACGTCATCTTGTTCATCGACGANATCCACACNATCGTGGGTGCCGGTGGCGCCAGCGGGTCGCTGGACGCATCCAACATGTTCAAACCAGCCTTGGCCCGGGGTGAGATTCAATGCATTGGGGCCACCACCTTGGACGAGTACCGCCAGCACATCGAAAAGGACGGTGCGTTGGAGCGCCGGTTCCAAAAAGTCATGGTAGAACCCACCACCATCGAGGAGACCACCCAGATTCTTCACAACATCAAGGACAAGTACGAGGAGCACCACAGCGTCAAATACACGGACGAAGCCATCGACGCATGCGTGGCACTCACA
>PBWG01000119.1 GCA_002729115.1 Crocinitomicaceae bacterium
CCGCAAGGACTCTGGTGAACTCATCTTGGACAACAACGACCTCGAGCGGGAGCGCGGGATCACCATCTTGGCCAAGAACGTCAGCGCCACGTGGAAAGGTGTGAAGATCAACTTGATTGACACCCCGGGGCACGCGGATTTCGGCGGAGAAGTGGAGCGCGTGTTGAAGATGGCCGACGCCGTGTTGTTGCTGGTCGACGCCTTCGAGGGGCCCATGCCCCAGACGCGTTTCGTGCTGGGCAAAGCAATTGAGCTCGGACTCAAGCCCATCGTGGTGGTCAACAAGGTGGACAAGGAAAATTGCACCCCGGACTTGGTGCAGGAACAGGTGTTTGACTTGATGTTCACCTTGGACGCCACGGAGGAGCAACTCGACTTCCCCACGGTCTACGGGTCCGCCAAGAATGGCTGGATGGCTGAGGATTGGAACAACCCCACCGAGGACGTCACCCACCTGTTGGACGTCATCCTGGAGCACGTGCCAGAGGCGCCCTACGAGGAAGGCACGCCGCAGCTCCAAATCACGTCCCTCGATTACAGCAAGTACACAGGGCGGATTGCCATTGGGCGGTTGTACCGCGGTGACCTGCATGCCAACAAGGACTACACCTTGTGCACAGCGGACGGCAACAAGAAGGTGCGCGCCAAAGAATTGTACGTGTTTTCCGGCCTCGGTAAGGAAAAAGTGGAGCATGTCCGCAGCGGCGACCTGTGCGCCATCACGGGCATGGATGGGTTTGAGATTGGCGACACCGTGGCCGACCTCGAACAGCCGGAGCCCATGGAGCGCATCGCCGTAGACGAGCCCACCATGAGCTTGCTCTTCACCATCAACACGTCCCCATTCTTGGGCAAAGACGGTGAATTCTTGACAAGCCGTCACATCCGCGAGCGCCTTGACGCCGAGCTGCAGAAAAACCTGGCCCTTCGCGTGGAAGCCACCGACAGCGAAGACCGCTGGAATGTTTACGGAAGGGGCATCCTTCACTTGAGCGTGCTCATTGAGACCATGCGCCGCGAAGGGTACGAATTGCAAATCGGCAAGCCGCAGGTGCTGTTCAAAGACATCGACGGCGTGCAGCACGAGCCCTTTGAACATTTGGTCATCGATGTGCCCGAAGCCACTGCCGGCAAGGCCACCGAGTTGGTCATGATGCGCAAAGGCATGCTCCAGGTCATGGAAGCCAAAGGCGATTTGCAGCACATGGAATTCCGAATTCCCTCTCGCGGACTCATCGGATTGCGAAACCAAATCCTCACCGCCACCGCCGGGGAAGCCGTCATGACCCACCGCTTTGACGGGTACGAACCCTACGCGGGCGACTTGGCCACGCGGAGCACAGGCTCCCTGGTGAGCATGGAAACAGGCCAAGCGAGGGCCTACGAAATCGACCGACTGCAAGACCGCGGCATCTTCTTCATCGACCCCGGACAGGACATCTACGCCGGCCAAGTCGTGGGCGAATCTGCGCGCGACACAGACATGGAGCTGAACCTCATCAAGGGCAAGAAGTTGACCAACATGCGCGCCTCAGGCGCGGACAAAGGCTTGCGCATTGCCCCGGCCAAGAAGCTCTCGCTCGAAGAATTCATGGAATTCATCAACGACGACGAGTACCTCGAGGTCACGCCCAAGTCGCTGCGCGTTCGGAAGATCCCCAAGCCCAAGTCGCCCTTCGGCTGAACAGGTTGTTGTGAAGAACTCTGTGGGCATCCTGTGCCCCGGAGTGAACCGCAGGAGCTGAGACCGGTTCTACTTTCGACCCATGCAAATTCCTGCCATCCGCTACAGCCGCGACACGACGGACTTCACCAAGACCCTCCGTGCCCGCGTGGACGCCTATTTCAAGGAAAACAACTTGAGCCGAAAGGGCGACTGGCGGTTGCACCTGAAAACGGCCGCAGCGCTCGGCATGTATTTCGTGCCATGGGCACTGATTACTTGGGGCTTGGCAGGCCAAGGCTGGATGTTTTGGGTGGCAGAGTTGGTCATGGGACTGGGCCTGGCGGGCATTGGCTTGAACGTCATGCACGACGCCAACCACGATGCGTACAGCGACAAGAAGTGGGTCAACCTGTGGGTGGGGCGAGTGCTTGACCTCGTGGGTGGAAACGCCATGATGTGGAAGATCCAGCACAACGTGCTGCACCACACGTTCACGAACGTCGACGGACTGGACGAGGACATCGACATGCATCCCATCATGCGCTTCAGCCCGCTGAAGCCGCGGCACTGGTGGCATCGCTTTCAGCACATTTACTCTTGGGTGTTCTACGCCATGATGACCATCTTCTGGATGATCGCCAAGGACTGGATGCAACTCCGCCGTTACCACAAGAAAGACCTCATCAAACCCACCGGAACCACCGTGGGCAAGTTGTCTGTGGAAATGGGGATCACCAAGGTGGCCTACTTCACTTACGTGCTAGTCCTCCCCATGCTGTTCAGTGGCGTCCACTGGTTGCAGGTCGTCGCGGGATGGTGCGTGATGCAAATGGTCGCCGGATTCCTGCTCGCGGTGATTTTTCAGCCTGCGCACGTGCTCGAAGACCTCGATTACACCCCTGCGGTGAAAGGCGCCAAGCTGGACGTGGATCCCCTGACCCACCAACTGCGCACCACCTCCAACTTTGGCACAGGCAGCAAGCTGCTCACCTTCTTGTGCGGCGGCCTCAACCACCAAATTGAGCACCACCTCTTCCCCCAAATCAGCCATGTGCACTTGCCGAGCATTGCGCCGATTGTGAAGCAGACTGCCGAGGAGTTTGGCATTCCCTACCGCGCATCCACCACCTACATGCAAGCGTTGGGACTGCACACCAAGATGTTGCGTGAATTGGGGCGGCCTGTCCGCGCTGCGGCTTAAGGGTTCCTCACCTTTCCTGTTCTGTACAAGGTGTCCCCGTCCATGAGGACACCGCGGATGGGTCCCACCGACCCAAACCAATTGAGTCCGGCAGGTCGGTCCACGACTTCCAGCACCACCATTTGGCCCAGCACATGCGCCTTCCAAGCTGCGCTGTCCATGCCCATGTCGAGCCCCCGGTTGATGTAGTAATGGGTGTCGTCGCCAGCCAAGCTGAATCCGACATCTCGGCTGGACGTGTGCCACCTGAGCGCCACGACTTCCCCTTCGACTTGCTTCTCAGGCTCGGACCTGCTGTGTTGAATGGGGGCCATCACGCTGCACACGACGAACAAAGTGAACGCCCACCCGTAGCCGTTCAAGTGACCTGAAGGTTGGAACGGCGGCGACTTCAATTCTCGCTCCACGTACCACAACGGCATCAAGACTCCCACCGTCATGAGCCCGCAGAGGATAAGCGTGGCGTCCTCCAACCGCCACCTCCACAAGACCAAAGGCGTCCACACCATCATCCACACCGTCCATTGGCGCATCAGCTGGATGGACCTCGGCTGGGCATAGTCCCAAGCCTCTTGAGACGCCATGCTCNTGCGGGTCCGGTAACCGTACATGCGGTTGACGGAATTGGGCGGCCAAATCCGCATGGCCACCACCAATCCCACCATGAATCCCGCCGGAAACAGCGCCGACATCAGAAGCATCCAATCCATGCCGCAAGATGGCCCCTCGAAGGCTACCTTCGGCCACATGAAGTGGATCCCCCTTGCCCTCGGGCTCACCGCGGCGTTGGCGACTGGTTGTTCGAAGACCACCGTCCGCAGCACCCAGCTGGCCCAAGGCGCCGCCTTAGACATCCAAGCCATCCGCATGATGCGGTTCCGCTTGGGGATGACGTTCTGACCATGGTGGTTTGGGTGTTGACCGAGGCGCGTTATGCCTATTCCCCATCAAAGACTTCGTCCCTTTCACGCTACGTGCAGAATGTCCTGAACGAGGACTTCGCCTTGGTGNAAGCCTTGCGCGCATGTGGCCTGGAAGNGGACCGCAAGGTTTGGTCTGACCCCAGCATCGACTGGGGCGCCGCAGACGCCCTCGTCTTCAGAACCACATGGGACTACTTCGACCGGTGGGATGAATTTCAACATTGGCTCCGCGAAGTGCAGAAGGTCACCACCCTTATCAACCCCGCGGCNTGCTTGCACTGGAATTTGGACAAGCATTATCTCCTCGACTTGGAACAAGCGGGCATCCCTGTGGTGCCCAGCGTCATCCACCGCCGCCACGAAGCATTATCTTGGGACGAGGCCAGCCAAGGGTTCGCGTCGGACGACCTGGTTATCAAACCCACCGTCTCGGGTGCAGCCAAAGACACCTACCGGGTGAGGCGACGCCAAAACGCGTGGCACCTCGCGCCTGCCCACCCTGACTCCATCGAAGAGCTTTGGAGCTCGTTGCTCCAACGCCAGGACATGATGGTGCAGCCTTTTTTGCCCNGCGTGGTGGCCAACGGCGAGCTCTCGCTGATGTGGCTGGGAGGCACTGTGACCCACGCCGTNAANAAGCAAGCCAAGCCTGGAGACTTCCGGGTCCAAGACGACCACGGGGGCACNGTGNNNNCCCACGACATGACCCTGGAAGAGCGCGNNTTTGCAGAGCGCGCCATGCACGCCGCCGTGAAGGTCATGGACCGACTAAACATGNGCGAGCCNCTGTATGCCCGCGTGGACATGGTGCGCGACTTGAGCGGGGCCTGGGCCGTGTCCGAATTGGAAATGGTGGAGCCTGAGCTTTGGTTCCGCATGTGCCCCGATGCGGCCGGGGTGTTGGCCCGGGCCATCGCTGAACATTTGAACCAGCCAAGCGCTTGAAGTCGGCATGGACGTCGCCTACGCGCCTTGCTACGTGTTGGATGTGCCGGAAGGCCATCGATTTCCCATGCAGAAATACGCCCTTCTGAGGGCCCAATTGCTGCACGAGGGCGTGCTCGAGGAAGCTCAATTTTTCGAGCCTGGCATCATGGCGGAGGACACCCTCTTGCTAGCCCACGACGCGGAATATTGGAGGCGCACCAGAGACGGNCTTTGGAGCCGAAGCGAGGAGCGCCGAAGNGGGTTTCCATGGTCTGCGGCCATGGTGNAGCGCGAGCGGNTCATCATGCAAGGCACNTTGGAGTGCGCCGAACNGTGCTTGGCTTCAGGNACCGTGTCGATGAACNTCGCCGGCGGCACNCACCACGCCTACGCCGACCGGGCGGAGGGGTTCTGCATCCTCAACGACTTCGCCATTGCCTCTTTGCATCTGTTGAAGAAACAGGCCGTGAAGCACGTTTTGATTGTGGATTGCGACGTGCACCAAGGCAACGGCTCAGCTTTGCTGCTCGCCAAGGAGCCACGTGTCACCACGTTTTCAATGCACGGGGCCTCCAATTACCCGCTCCACAAAGAGCAAAGCGACGTCGACGTGCCCCTTCCTGACGGGACCGACGACGACGTCTACCTTTCCTTGTTGAAGACACATTTGGACCGCCTGCTCTCCGACAAACGGCCCGACATCGTCATGTACCAATGTGGCGTGGACATCTTGTCTTCCGACAAACTTGGAAGGCTTGGGGTGAGCATGCAAGGGTGCGCCGAGCGCGACCGGATGGTCTTCGAGACCTGTTCAGCCCAGGACATTCCCGTGGTCTGCGCCATGGGCGGCGGCTACTCCCCTGACGTGAACATCGTTGTGCAAGCCCACGTAAACACCTTCAGGGCCGCGCAAGACGCTTGGACTTGAGCGCCGTCCGCGGCGTCAAGGCTGGACCACCAACGCTTGGCTTCCCGCTGCGCTCCGAAGGGCGTACCACCCAGGGGACAAGCCTGACCAAACCACTTGGTCGCCCGCCTGGGCCACACCGCGTTCCACCACTGCACCAATCGCATTGACCAAGGTCCACTCAGACCGGGCGTCGAAGGACGCAAACACACGGCCTTGGGCGCTTGCAGGGTTGGGGAACAACAAAGGCAAGGTGGCGCTCGCCTCCGAAACGGAAGTTTCCGCGGTGTAATCGTACCCGCCGCACACAGGCACGTAGCCTTCGCACGCCCACTCGCCGAGCTTGCCGGCCACCGTGCTCAAGGTCAAATCGTAGTACGATTCGTCGAAGATGTGCGGCACGTGGCCCGCCCCTTCCACGGGAATGAGGCAGTTGTCCACTCCCACAAAGTCGGCCATGGCGTGCACGATGCTGCTGCCGTCCACGTCGATGATCGGAATGCCGGTGAACACGATTTCACCCTCGGCGTAGGGCACCGTTTCGTCTGCAGTGCCGTGGATGCTCACAAGCGGTTCATTGTCACCCAAGAGCAAGAAGTCGGCGGTTTGGAGCGCACCTGCGATGTTGAACACGCCGTCGATGTCGCTGCTGTAGCCCTCGTTTCCAGAAAGGCCTTCCA
Organism: Crocinitomicaceae bacterium; assembly: GCA_002729115.1. Classification (GTDB taxonomy): domain Bacteria; phylum Bacteroidota; class Bacteroidia; order Flavobacteriales_D; family Sanyastnellaceae; genus UBA11663. Next base: position 6,305 of record PBWG01000119.1, read on the forward strand.
AACCACCGCCAAGGCCTGGCTCGGACTCGTCGATGTACGTGGGGATCTCAGAATCTTCGTCCACGTACGCGTGGTGCATCGCAATGAACCCGCCGGCGCTCACTCCACCGAGGTAGATGCGCTCAGGGTCGATGTGATACGGGTTGCCCATCTCCACGGACTTGCGGAAATAGCGCACGGCCGCACGGCTGTCGTGTACGCCACGCCACACGGCCTCGACAAACGAGGTTTGGAAGTCGAACAAATTGTCAATCCCCAAGCGGTAGCTGAAGGACGCCGTCACGTACCCCATGCGCGCGAGGTCTTCGCACAGCGAGACCACGTCCAACCCGTCGTTGCTGCCTCCCAAGAAAAATCCTCCGTGGGCCATCAAGACCAAGGGCCGCAATTCGTCGGATTGCTCGCTCGGGGTGTACACGTCGGCCACGAGCTCTTCAGACAAGAGCATCGAGTTGATGTTCTCGCCATAAGGCAAGTCGTAGTCCACGTCGAAGCTGTCGAAGGCCCCGGTGTAGCGGTAGCGGTAGCCGTCACAATCGATTTGGCACAGGGCATTCGCCGGAAGGGTCAACACAAGGGCGAGCGCCGCAATTGTGGGCAGGAAGGGTGAAATGGAGCGTGTCATCGTTGCACCAAGGTAGGGCCGGTCGGAGTACTTTTGTGCCATGGCTCAACACCGCATTCTCGTCCCTGTGGACTTCACCCTCGTGTCCAGCACGGCCGTCAACCACGCGCTTGCCGTGGGCAAGGCGTTTCAAAGTGAAATTCACTTGCTCCACATCGTGGCCAAGAAGGGCAGTTTTTCCGAAGCCCGGACCCGCCTCGAAGCCTTTGCTGCCAAGCATTTGGCTGACTTTGAAGGGGTGGTGAAAACCACCGTGCGCATCGGCAACTTGTTCGACGACATCGACGACGTCAGCGTGGAGATGGACGCCAACCTGGTGATGATGGGCACCCACGGCCTCAAAGGCATGCAGTTCATCACTGGAGGCCGGGCGTTGAAAATCGTGCGCGAATGCTCGGTCCCGTTCATCATCTCGCAGTCGCGTCCCATCCGGGAGACAGGGTACGACGACATCGTGGTGCCGTTGGACCTTCACCAAGACACGAAGCAAAAATTGGCCGTCGTGGCAGAAATGGCCACCTACTTCAAAGGCCGCGTGCACATCATTTCTCCTGCCGAAGAAGACGAGTTTTTGCAGAATCAACTTCGCCGCAACGTGGAGTTTGCATCCGACTACTTCGAGGAGCGCAAGATTGAATGCACCACCAAGATTAGTGAACACGCTGGCGCGTCTTTCGTCAAGGACGTCATTCGGTACACCGCGTCGATTGAGGCCGACCTCATCAGCATCATGAACTTCCGCGAGAAGAGCCTGATGGGCATTTTGGGTCAAACCTACGAGCAGCAAATCATCACCAACGAAGCCGAGATTCCGGTCATGGTGCTGAACCCTTTTGAGACGCGCGTCATCCGTCAGACCCCGTTCAGCTTCTGAACATGAAGCCCGTTTGGACCTTGGGGGCAGGCCTGGTGCTTGCCTTTCTCGCATCCTGCGCCCCCGAAACGTCCGACCGCATCTCGCTCGCCGACCTCGGGGCGTCGTGGCAAGTTGGGGTTGAAGGCCGCGCGCCCGTGGATGCCCATGTGCCGGGCTTCGTGCTGCAAGACTTGGTCCGGACGGGCCAATTGCCCGACCCCTACACCGGCACGCATGAACGCGACGTGCAATGGGTCGAGGACTCCACCTGGACGTACACCGCCTCGTTCGTTTGTCCGCGTGGATGGTCGGCTTTCGATTCCGCCGCGCTCGAATTTCAAGGGCTGAATGTGTTCGCGGCGGTGGAGGTCAACGACCTGCCAGTCTTGAACGCAGACAACGCCCACCGAACTTGGACCACCGCGCCGTTTCAGTTGCTTGACTCCAACCGCCTGCGTGTGACCTTCATCCCCACAC
>PBWG01000120.1 GCA_002729115.1 Crocinitomicaceae bacterium
AATGGTGAATTCGATGTCTGAGAATCCGTTGAGGTAGTTCATGTAAAATCCACGCACACCATCGATGCCCACGATGTTTCCTTGATCGGTGATGATGGTTACATCCTCTGTGAAGTGTTCTGCACTCACCGCCAGCGTGTCGCCGTTGTTCAAGAATTCAAACCACACGTTTTCATACATCTCCAAGTCGCGTTCAAGCTGCTCTTCCGCAGTCAGTAAAGGGGCAGCCTCGGTGGAAGACTCTGTGGCGTTGTTGCAACTTGAAAAGACAATTATCAAAAGGGCAAGGCCAAAGGCGAAACGAATCATGGATCAGAGTTTTGGCCAAGATAGAGTTTTGTCCAACACCTCGATGGAAGGCCTTACTTCACCAAATCGGGGTTGATGGTGTTCGGCTTCTGACCTGCTGGTTCCGCAAGTAAAGTGGACTTGACGTTTGGGAAGAGGCTGGGTGTGCTGGAGGCCAATGCCGTTGGCATCGTACATTGAGGGGATGAAGATTCAAGGTCGCTTGGCGCTGTTTTCGCTTTGCTCTTGTGCCATTTCGTTGAGTGCGTTCTGCCAGCCATCCGGCAGGGTGCTGATGATTGGCATTGATGGGGTGAGGCCGGATGCGCTGCAGGTAGCCGAGACACCCGCATTGGATGCGCTTGTTGCCAATGGCTATGCCTCATTTGATGCGATGAACGATGACATCACCATCAGTGGTCCAGGATGGTCCGCCATTCATTGTGGCGTGCGTTCGGGCAAGCACAATGTGGTGGACAACAGTTTTGATGGACAGAATTATTTTCAGTTCCCTGGTTGGTTGGAGAGGCTTGAGTCGCTTCACCCCGAATGGAACACGCTGTCTGTCTGTCAGTGGAGTCCAATCAACGGTCAGATTGTAGGCAATTCTGCCGATGTGGTGGTGAATCCAGGGTCGGCAGCAGGTGCTGCACAGGAAGTCGTCAATGCCTTGGAGAATGGAGACCCACATGCGCTGTTCGTTCATCTCGATGAACCAGACTACGCAGGCCATTCGTACGGTTTTTCCCCCAGCGTCCTCCCATACCTCGAGAGCATCGAAGAGATGGATGCAGAAGTCGGCTTGATGGTGGAGGCTTTGGTTGCCCGACCCATGTATGCCGAGGAGAATTGGTTGGTCATCGTGACCACGGACCATGGTGGGATTGGAACGGTTCACGGGGGAAACAGCATCGAGGAAAGGCGGGTGTTCGTCATTGCGTCGGGGCTGGGGGTAGACACGGAACTGGTGGCTCCTGATACGCTGTCTGTTCTGGGTGTGGCGGAAAACTGTCTGGGTGCCATGCCTCGTCTGTTCTTCCAGGGGAATGCCAGGGCAGTGGTGCCGGAGTCCAATGATTTCGTGGTGGGCGCAACCCAGGATTTCACTGTGGAATGTCGCGTCAAAACGACGCAGGCAGCCGATGTGGCCATGGTGGGCAACAAGGATTGGGATTCAGGATTGAACCCAGGTTGGGTGTTTTCTTTCGTCTACCCATCGGGTCCTGGTTGGAAGGTGAATGTGAGTGACGGTTCGTCGCGGGTGGATTTGGAGGGGCCGCCCATTGCCGATGGTGAATGGCACACCTTGTCGTGCACATTTGACCGTGATGGGGTGGCTCGGATTTACACGGATGGCGTGTTGAGCGACGAGCAGGACATCTCGGGCCTCGGGAGTTTGGATGTGGATGGCAGGTTGTTCTTTGGGGCAGATGCCCTCGCGGGTTACGGCATGGAAGGTGCGGTAGCTGAGGTGCGCTATTGGAACGCGGTCTTGAGTGCGGCTGAAATTGCGGATTGGCATTGTTCGGAATTGACGGACCTTCATCCCAGCCTCGCGGCCCTTCGGGGTTACTGGCAGCTTAATGAAGGGGCTGGGGACTTTCTTGAGGATGCCTCGGGCCTTGGGCACCACGCAGTGAATGAAGGCGGTGTCTGGGGCTCTGACGAAGGGTTGGTGGTTTGGGATTACGGCAACACGCCACGGTTGGTGGATGTGCCGGTGACGGCTTTGGCCCACATGTGTGTAACCATTGAAGAAGAATGGGGTCTGGATGGCGTGCCCTTGCTTGGCACTTGTTTTCCGCCGACACCTGATTCGTGTTCAGAGGATTTGGACGGTGACGGTGCGGTGACGGTGACGGACCTCTTGTTGGTCTTGGGAGCCTTTGGACAGACTTGCACGGAGTGACGATGATGGTGGGTTCCACGTTCATGAATATGGCCAAGCTGTGATGGATGTCAAGCGCATTTTGGTGACCGGGGCGACCGGGTTTTTGGGGTCCAGAACGGTGGAGCACCTCGCCAAGATGGAAGACGTCTGTGTCGTGGCGACTGGCCGAACCATGAAGCCTCACAATGAGGTGAAAGCTTCGAATGTGACCTACAGCTTGGGAGATTTGGCAGATGCGGAGGTGGTGGATCGCTTGGTTCAAGGCGTGGATGCCATCGTTCATGCCGCTGCCTTGAGTTCTCCATGGGGGAGGAAAGATGCATTTTGGAACGCCAACGTGGAGCCGACCCGTTTGCTACTTGAGGCCGCAGCGAGACACGGGGTGAAACGGTTTGTTTTTGTGAGCACCCCGAGCATGTACTTCGAAATGAAGCCCCAACTGGGAATCACTGAAGACCATCCCTTGCCGCGTCCCATCAACCAATATGCTGCGTCCAAACGCGAGGCGGAACGACTCGTGACGTCGTCCAAGATTCCTCATGTTGTGCTGCGGCCAAGGGCGTTGATTGGTCGGGGCGACACCGTGATTCTTCCCCGTGTTCTCCGTGCACATGCGGAAGGCCGATTGCGACAAATGGGCTCCGGGATGAACAAGGTTGACATGACGCCCGTGGCCAATGTGGTGGATGCCATTGTGCTCGGACTGAATGCAGAAGGCGAGGCCTTGAATCAGGTTTACAACATTTCCAATGGCGAGCCTGTGGCGCTCTGGCCCATGCTGAATGGGGTGCTGAAGAAGTTGTCCTTGGCGCCCATTTCCAAATCCGTGTCTTTGCCCGTGGTTCTTGCCGTGGCGAGAGCGATGGAATGGCATGCCCGGTTGTTCAATGGCCATCGTGAACCCGCGTTGACGGTGTATGGTGTGGGAACGTTGGCGATGGATTTCAGCATGGACATCACCAAAGCACGAGAATGGTTGGGCTATGTGCCTCGACAATCCGTGGAAGAAGCGCTGGACGAGTTTGTGGCATGGCACGTAAACCGCAATACATGACGACTGTTCAGCTTCGAATTCGTACGTCCGGGCATTGCTTTGCGTCGGGACACCATGTCATCCAAGGATCGCCGCGCAAGCCGGTTCGTTTTGAAGCGACCTGGGCAGAGATGGTTCATCCCACAGAAGGGGTGGTGTTGTTCGATTGCGGCTACACGCGTCGATTTCATGAGGCGACCCGATCGTTTCCCCAGAGCATTTATGCATCCTTGACCAAAGTGACCATCCGTGAGGAAGAGGAGGCCCGCCGGCAAGTGGATCCCGACACGGTCCGTCACGTCCTCATTTCTCACCTCCACGGGGACCACGTGGGGGGATTGCGGGATTTCCCCAAGGCGACATGCTGGACCTCGAGCGCGTGTCTGGAACTGTTCGATGCGCTTCCGCAATGGAGGAGTTGGGCGCGAGGGGTGCTGAAGGAGATGTTCCCAGATGATTGGAGAGAAACGTGTCAAACATTTGAATCCACCTCGCCCGTCCATCATCCTGAACTTGGCAGGGGCCACGACGTGTTTGGCGATGGCAGCGTCCTCGTGTTTCCACTGCCCGGTCATGCCAAAGGCCAGCACGGCGCTTTGGTTCAAACCGAGGACGGGCCTGTGTTTTTGGCGGCTGATGCGTTTTGGGACATCCGTGCCGTGACGGAAAGAAAGGAACCCAACCCCATCGTTCGGGTGTTTTTTGACGACATGAAGGCCTATGCAGAGACCTTGGAACGGTTGCGGACCTTCCACACGAACCACCCAACCATTCCGCTTCTGGGGACACATTGTCCAGTGGCCGCGCAACGCATCGTTCCATTCGATTCTCAACCATGAAGCGGCCGTTCAAACTGGAAGTTCTTTGGTCGTGGGTGCTTTTGACGCGATCGCGCAGGTCGTTTGAGCGCGACCCCGATCGACACAGGTCGGTGATGTGGGCGCGCTTCCAAACCGAAGTCCTTTCCAAATCTCCCAAGTACAGACATCACAAAGGGCAAGCGTTGGAGGCTTTTTCCGTTCAAGAAAAGCTGGAATTCATGCGGGATTTTGACCAGATCAACACCCGTGGGTTGACGCTTGACGAGGCCATGGAAGTGGCGGTTCAGTCCGAGCAATCCCGAGATTTTGCGCCCACATTGAATGGCGTCACCGTGGGGCTTTCTTCCGGGACTTCCGGAAACCGAGGGTTGTTTTTGGCGTCCGAGAAGGAGCGGGCCATGTGGGTGGCGGCGGTGCTTCAACGGATCTTGGGCTGGTCGTTCCGAAAGAGGAAGGTGGCGTTTTTCTTGCGCGCCAACAGCAACCTGTACAGCTCCGTGCAATCCAAGTTGATCGCGTTTGAATTTTTCGACCTCCTTCAGCCGCTTGACGGTCATGTCACACGTTTGAATCAGCTGCAGCCAGATGTTTTGGTGGGGCAACCGAGTTTGCTCATTCGATTGGCCAAGGCACAAGGTGAAACCTCACTGTCCATTGGGCCCTCCAAGGTCATCTCTGTCGCAGAAGTGTTGTCGCCCGAGGACGAGCGTGTCATTTCTGAAGCGTTCGGCGTGCGTGTGGATCAAGTGTACCAATGCACCGAAGGGTTGCTGGGACAAACCTGCCCGCATGGCACCATGCACTTGAACGAAGATTGGCTCCTCGTCGAGCAGGAGTGGCTGGACGAGAAGCGGTTCATTCCCGTGGTGACCGACCTCCGCAGGTCTTCGCAACCGGTGGTGCGCTATCGGATGAATGACATCTTGCACGCCGGGACGTGCACGTGTGGCTCGCGAACGATGGCGATTTCCAGGATTGAAGGACGCATGGACGATGTCATGGTCTTGCAGGGCGATGTCACGGTGTTTCCCGATTTTGTCCGGAGGGCCATTGCAGGGGCTCATCCTGACATCCGCGAATATCAAGTTGTGCAATTGTCNGGCACAGAGATNTCGCTCTTCNTCCCCGATCCCGCGCATTGGGATNTGGCAAGCCAGGCGCTTCAAGCATTGTTCNATCGCCTTGGGGCTNGNGAAATTGTGGTAATTTCTGCCCAATCACTTTANCATCATNATGGCAGCAAACTCCGACGCATCCTCGCTCTNCGTTCGTAGANCTTGTCGAATCCTGGGCACAGGNATGCATGTGCCTGCGGCNGTGAATTCAGACGTCATCGAAGAACGACACGGCTTGCCCAAGGGGTGGAGTTTGAAATACAGCGGTGTGTCCGTGCGCCATCACGTGACCACGGAGACCGTGGCGGAGTTGGGCGCCCAAGCGGGACAGCAAGCCCTGAAGAATGCCGGGGTCGACTTGAAGGACATCGACGTGCTGATCACAGGNGGTGGCAGCTTCGATCAAATCCTCCCGTCTCAGGCGGCCCTGACGCTCGCCGCCATGCCAGGCGGGGAGGAGGCGCGATGCGAGGCCCTTCATGTGAACACGACGTGCCTCAGTTTTGTCAGCGCGTTCGCCTTGGCGGCGGACAAACTTCAGCTTCCAGAAATCAACCGNGTGCTNGTCATNTCCTCNGAGGTGGCCAGCAAAGGCATCGGGCCTGAAAATTGGGAGACGCTGACGTTGTTTGGCGACGGCGCNGCNGCCATGGTCCTTGAGNCCACGGATGACCCCGGATGCGGTGTGGTTGCGCATCTNCATCGGACCTANACCGAAGGCATCAAGTCNGCCGAAATNCCTGGNGGCGGCATTGCCCTCTGGTTCGGAGATTGTCCGTTCTCTCCGGAGTTGCACCATTTCCAAATGGACGGCCGCGACCTGCTTCGCCTCACCTTGAAACACGTGCCAGGGTTCATGCAGGACTTCTTCGCCTTGGCGGGCACTACCTGGCCTGAAGTGACGTGGACCATCCCTCACCAAGCGTCCAAGACTGGACTTGGCATCATCCCCAAACTCGCCCAGGCCCNCCCTGACCAGGTNGTGAACATCTTGGAGCACACCGGCAACTGNATTTCAGCTTCCATTCCGATGGGACTTCATGCGCTCATGTCGGAGGGCAAGCTCAAGCCAGGGGACACCGCCATGCTCAGCGGCACGTCTGCGGGCTTCGCCATTGGGTCCTTGCTGTACCAGCATGCTTAGTCCTGTCACCCGGCTTTTTTCNTGGCGCCGGGGCAGCATGCGGGCCCTGCGCTGGCACCGCATCTTCNCCGTTTGTTGGGTGTTTCCCTTGTTCAGTCTGATGACACTTTGGAACAACCTGTGGCTTGGGGTGGACTGGTTGNTTTTNCCGAAGTTTCGAAGNCAGCAGGTCGTCCAGCCTGTTTTTGTGGTGTCCCTTCCTCGGACAGGAACCACCAATTTGCTTCATGGTCTGACGGATTCGGGCATGCCATTCACGGCCTTGGCCTTGTGGGAGTCCCTGCTCGCACCNTCGGTAGTCCAAAAGAAGGTGCTGAGGTTGGCATGGCGGNTGATGCCCACACCCATGCGNAACCTTGTGCGGCGNGCCGACCNCAGGCTTTTGGACAAGCTCAACGCCATCCACAAGGTGAGCCTCTTCAGCCAAGAAGAGGATGAGTTGGCGCTCATGTGGAGCTGGTCGACCGCCTACATGGCATTCTTTTATCCAGAATCAGAGGTGTTCAGGGATGTGTGTCGGTTTGATGNGGANGTCTCTGAACGGCGCAAAGNCCGCATCATGCGTCGATACAAACGACTCGTCCAAAGGCACTTGCATGCCTTNCCTCAGGGCCACGGTCTTCGCTTCNTGGCCAAAAANCCACTGATGGCCTCCAANGTCCAGGCGCTGTCGACGGCTTTTCCAGATGCACGCGCGNTCGTCATCGACCGAGATCCACGGCGGGTGCTGCCGTCAAGTGAAGTGCTCTTGAANCATCTGTTGACGTTCTCCACGGATGTTCCGCTNCAGAAGGCGGCCCGTGAGGAGTTTTTGCTTCTGCTCGAGGATTTTCAGCANCACTTGCACCACNCCTTGGCGACCCAAGCGGTGATGCCGACGGTGGTGGTTCCTTTTGACCAGTTGATTCGAGATCGACACGCCACATTGGGCGCCCTGGTCAGGATGTTGGGAGAACAAATGGGGAGCTTCACGCCGCCGCAGAAAGACGATGGCCACCACACCGCAGCNCGTTACACCCCATGGACTTNAGAAGAATTGGANAGCGTGCTTACNCGACCNTGGCCCATGTGGCCGGACGCCATGTGCTTGCNGCATGNGCCAGNGCAAGCCCCAAATACAGCAGAATCACAGGATCNTGCCACACCTCGCGGTTGACGGCCAACACGGCCACANCGAGATGGATGAGGGACCAGCCCAATTTGCCCCATCGCCGCCCCTCAGACAATCCTCCCACGGTCATCGCCGCCAAGGCCCCGTAGCCGAGGAGCACGTTCCGGTCGAAGTCAGGCCAGGACACTTCGGCNTGGATGTACATGAGCAGAATGGCAAAGGACAGCAANCCCGCAGTCCACATCCACGCTGCCCGNAGCCGNTGTGTGGGNCGCTTCAACTCCGGAAGGCGAATGCCCANGAGNTTCAACCACGGAAGGTTGTTCGCCCAGAAAATGTTGTCGGTGGGGATGTGGTCCTCCGTGCCGAACTCCACAGGGACGTCCTCGAGTTCTCGCTGGAANGTGCCAAACAGTTTGTCCCAGATCACCAGCGTCCCGCCAAAATTCCGATCCACATATGGCGCATTNTTGCCGTGGTGAACCCTGTGGTGGGANGGGGTGACCATGAAGTGTTCGAGAATGCCTGACCGCTTCACCAGGCCATTGTGGTTGTAAAACTGCACGAAGTAATGCACCGCCCCNACGGAAATGAACACCTCCGTCGGAATGCCAATCACGGCGAGCATCAGGAAAAANGGGATGGACGTGAGCGAGCTGTACCAACTGTTGCGAATGCCCAGGGACAAGCTGTAGTGATCCCCCTCATGATGGACGACGTGCACGGCCCACAGCACACCAATCTTGTGGTGCATCCGATGCAGCCAGTAAAAGCAGAAGTCCCAGAAGAGAAGTGCCAATCCAAACTGCGCANCCGCAGACCACCCTTCGACCCACCCCAAGCTCAACCTCTCGTGCACGGCATGAAAAACCGCAATTTCAACCCCTCGGAAGAGCCACATGATGGTGTGTCCTGAGTTGAGGTTGAAGACGAGCTGATTCCATGGGACTTCGTGGCGCNTGACGACGCGNAGGATGAACGCCTCAATGGCGACCATCACGAGGAGAAGGACCGAGGGAAGAACCAACGTCATGCTTCGAAGATAGGTCAGGCTTTCAAGGCCGGTTGGGAAGACATTCCGATTCGTGGGGCCTCACGGACCTGTCCTGCTGGGCCCACATCCACTGCAGACCCGACCTGATTGCNGCGNTCAACCGCNGTGTGGCTATCTTGAANCNATGANNCNAATGGAAACGAGCAACATAGGTTTGGTCCAATGGCTTGTGGTCGGCCTGCTTTNGTTGGGCCTCTCAGGCTGTTCGCTTCAAAAACGAACCACCCTGCCTGGCTGGCACTGGGAGCACGAGAAGACCGCATTGCATCCAGGCCCCATGTCCAACGCCGAGACCTTCCTCAAGGACCGTGGTCACCTAGCCAACATGCCCCCCCGCGGGACAAGTCTTCAGTCTGACGTTGACCGCTTCCGCACACTTCAAGTTTCAGCGGAAAACGCCTCGCCCAAACCTGATGTTGAGGCTTTGGCCATGCTTGTCGCGTCAGAGATTCACGAAGCCAACCCGCCTTCCACGTTGATGCTCTCTCCGGCTGATTCGGACGAGGGTGCGCAAAGCGAAACGACCGAGGATGAGCCTAACAAATGGCTCGTCGCTGCCTTGATCACCCTGGGTTTTGGCTTGATGCTGCTTCCGTCTCCCTTTGCCGGCGTTCTCATTGGACTGGCGCCGTTCCTGTTCTCCCTCGGCCAGCTTGTCAGGCTTTCTCGCATGGAGAAGGCCAAAAAGAAAGCAAGCAAGGGCAAAACATTTGGCTACATCGTGTTGATGCTGGTTTCTGTGTTCGCCGCCATTGGCCTCACCTCGTTTCTGCTCTTCTCGGAGGCGGTGGGCGCAGTTCAAGGAAGTGGGTGGTCCTTTTCTTGGAGTTACACCGGCCCAGGGTGACCCTGGACATGTCAGCGGGGAAAGGCTGAATGGTTCGCCTTTTGTCGTTGTCCTTTTATGGCACTCAGGCGCTCGCCCTCGTTCCTGTTTGTTTCAGAAGTTTGAACGAAACCCTTTTGATACGGAGAACCACGGTGTCAGCACGAGTCCACCTCCAGGAGCCAAAATCAGGCCTGCATCGAACGTGATGGGACGGCGGGCACTCCATGTGCGGAACCCCAAGGAGCCAATCACAAATTGATTGACTCCTTTTCCGTTCCATGCCGTTCCGCGTTCGTAGATGTACCTCATATAGTAATTGACCGAGACAGAATAGCCTTGGTTGGGGCCGGAGCTGTTGTAGGTCTCTTGTTCCAATTCGGAAAAATATTTGTCCGAAAAAAAGTGGTTCTCAGAAATCAAAATGACCCTGGATGCCAACGGCCACATGGCGCACAAACTCACTGTCAGAAAACGCGTCGATGCGCGATAATACCTGGTGTTCGGGTAGACGTATGAAGTGAGGGCCGTTGACGAACCAGCATCGATGAGCGCTTGGGCCACTTCCCGTTCTTCATCGCTGTACACGTAAAATGGACTCCCTCCAGGGAACGCGCGATTGGTCAGGCCCACGCTCAACGACACATTCTTGTCAGGGTCGCCGAAACTCAGGGTTGTGAATCCCATGGCGAGGGGCTTCATGGAATTGTACATGATTTCCCCGCCAGTCTCTGTGGCGACTCCCCCCCCTAGACTCCATCTCACCTTGCCGCCGATGGGATGGCTTGTTTTGACGCCCAGGCCTGCCCCCAAAACGAACGGTCCTCCCACAATGCAAGACGCAGAGACGTGATCCGACAATCCAAAACTTACCACATTCAAAATCAAGTTGGATTGGACTTGACCTTCGCCTTTTTCGAGCTGAAAAGCGGAAGGCGCCGCGAAATGGCGGGTCACCACGGTGTCGGCTTTTGTTTCGGTCAGTCTGAACGCCCAATCGGACGTCACCACGTTCGTTGAATCTGAGGCGGATGTGGTTTGGCTGGCCACAGAATTGGTGCCCAACATCAAGATGACCAACAACGTGATCGTCACACGTGCTGTCTGCATGGGGCTGTGGAAGGGCGTCCTTCTTGTGGCGTTCGTCATGGCAGGCAATTGTGCGTCTTCAGGAGGGAACTTGAGTTCGGTTTCATGAAGTCTTGAGAGGCTCACGACTTGGACTGCATGTGTTTGAAAATGGCGGCGAAATCGGTTCTGTGTTTGGTGGCTGTCCAAATGGGTGGT
>PBWG01000121.1 GCA_002729115.1 Crocinitomicaceae bacterium
CGTCTTTCCGCTCGCTGTCGTCGTCCATGTGGACCAAAGCGCTGTCGTAATAGGCTTGCGCGGTGGGGTACTCCAAGTCCTCCATGTAGAGGTCTGCGAGCTTCAGATACCCCTTTCCAAGCTGGCGGTCATTGTCGACGTGGGCCGCCACACTGCTCTTGAAGAGGTCGAAGGACTCGTCGCGACGACGGTCTTCCAACGCCACCTCACCCAACGCGTAGTACACCTGGTCCAAGAACTCCTCGTTTTTGGAATCCTCCAACATGTCTTCCAACAACTCGACAATGGCCTCGCTGTTTCCGTTGCGGCGCTCGTACGTCATGGCTTGTTGAATGTTGCCCTGGAACACCCACTCGTAATCCGCCCAACGCATGTCGGCCACTTCCTGAAATTGCCCGATGGCCCCTTCTTTGTCCCCCGCCGCCCGAAGACATTGCGCCAAGACAAACGTGGCGCGGGTGCGCTCTTTGTCCTTTTTGCCCATCCTGGGCAATGCATCCTCCAAATGGCGCGCGGCCTTTTCAAATTCCTCCGTCAAGATGCGGTATTGCGCCAAGACGAGCAAGGTGTGCACCATCGCCTCATCCGAAGCGTCTCGGATGCTTTCGGCTTTGGCCAAGGCGTTCTTGGCCTTGATGTCATCGCCCGCACGCATGTGGGTTCGGCCGAGCCACGAGTAGGCCCACGCCTCGGCGTCGTCCCCATTCACCGTGCGCGCCAGGTAGGTGAAGATCTCCTCCGCCTTGGGGTAGTCTCCCTTGAGGTAGTACGACTTGCCAATGACGGTGTAGTTGTCGTCAATCCACTTGTTCATGACCGGCCGGCTGAACGACTTGGTCATCCGTTTGGGCGGGGCCATGGTGTGGCGGTCAACCACGCGCGTGCACTTCTCAATGGCGCGCTCCATCAGGGGGAAAATTTGCTGGGCGCTTTCCTCGTCAGACTCCAAGAACAGAGGCAAAATCTCGTCCCAACGCTCGTCGTGAAGCTCTTCCAGTTTGACCTCGGCCTCCGCATGCGCCTCGTTCGCGTAGAAGAAGCCGTTGTACTTCGCCGTGGTGTTGTGGTAGAGCCTGTAGGCCCGTCCGTCTCGCTTGGTGGTGCAAGACATCCACGTCAGCGCCATCAGGGCGGGAATCAAGATCAGGAGGCGGCGTGACATGGGTTGCTTCAACGTAAGGATGCCAAAAATATTGGATGAACCCTTCCCCGCGGTAGAAACTTTGTCAGCGTGGCGATATTCGCAACATGTCGCGTTGGAAGCACCGATTCAAAGTCACCGTCTTCGACGAAAACTCGTTTTCTGAAATCCGGGTGTTTCGCGGGACGCCGCGCGGCTGGTCTTGGATGGCGGGCGGGGTGTTGGCGCTGGTCGTGGGGTTGACGTACCTCACGGTGGCGCAAACCCAACTTCGCGAATGGGTTGTGCCGGGCTACGTGGCCACACAAACCCGGGAAGACATGGCGGCCACCCGAGCTCTCGCCGACAGCCTCACGGTCATGCTCGAGCGCAACGGCCAGGTGGTCCAAGCCCTCCGTCACGCCCTGGCTGGAGACAACCGCGCGATTGAATTCCTGCAGGGGTCGGACGCCTCGGCGTGGAGCACAAGCGCCGAGGCCTTTTCAGACGTCGACACCGCCCTTCTGGCGGCAGGCCCGCACGAAACCCAACTTCGAATTCAAGTCCTCGCCGAGGATCGGTTTGCGCTTCAGCGTCGGTCAGAACGAGGAGGTGCGTCAGGCACAGGGTTCCGCTACCCCCCTGTGGCAGGGACCCTGTCTGATGAGTTGGACCTGGGCATCGGCCACCTCGGGGTGGATTTGGCGGCGGCTGAAGGAAGCCCCATTCAGGCTGTGGACGACGGCACCGTCCTATTCAGCACCTACACCGTGGAAACCGGCTACACCCTTGTGTTGCAGCACCGAGGGGAGCGCGTGTCCATTTACAAGCATTGCGCCTCCTTGCTCAAGACCCAGGGCGACCTTGTGGCAGGTGGCGAAGCGGTGGGCCTGGTGGGCAACACCGGAGAATGGACCTCGGGGCCCCATTTGCACTTCGAGTGGTGGGTTCAAGGAAGGGCTGTGGACCCCCGCCCTTGGTTGGGCATTCAGCCCTGAGGCCAAACCACGTCCCCGCAAACCGTCAAAGCCAAGTACGCGTCGTGACGCGCCCTCAGCGTGTCGACGTCCAACGACGCCAAACCCTCTGTCCCGAACGCTTCGCACGTGAAGCTGGCCATCACCGATCCCACGGTCACCGCCTGCTTCATGTCTTCCCAGGTTGTCACCCCGGTGGCCGCCGCGCGGGCCGCGAGGTACCCCACGAACCCTCCTGCAAACGTGTCTCCAGCCCCAGTGGGGTCGACCACCTTGTCGAGCGGGTAGGCCGGCGCGAAAAAGACCTCGCCTTGGTGGAACATGAGCGCCCCGTGCTCTCCCTTCTTGATGACAACGGTNTTGGGCCCCATGGCGTGAATGGCCTCGGCGGCTTGNGGCAANAAGTGTTTGCCNGTCAATTGACGCGCCTCTTCGTCNTTGACCGNGAGCACGTCNACCCGGCCGATGACNTTCTTCANGTTGTCNANGGCCACGTCCATCCAAAAGTTCATGGTGTCNAGCACCACGAGCTTNGGGGTGNGGATTTGGTCCAACACCTTGAGCTGCACCTCGGGGTCCAAGTTGCCAAGCATCACGAAGTCCGCCTNAGCGCCCGCGGCACACACGGCCGGCTCCCAGCCGATCAACACATTCAAGTCGGTGGCCAGGGTGTCGCGCCCCACCATGTCGTTGTGGTAGCTGCCAGACCAATGGAAGCTCTCGCCCCCCTCCACTTGGGTCAATCCGTCCAGGCCTGCGCCACGCTTTCGCAATTCGTCGAGGAAGGCCTCGGGAAAGTCCTCCCCAATGACGCTGACCACGTGTTGCTTGTTGGTGAAGTGGCTCACCGCCAAGGCAATGTAGCTGGCGGCGCCCCCCACCACTTTGCCTGAGTTTCCGAAGGGGGTGGCGATTGTGTCAAACGCCACGGTGCCAAGGGTGAGAACAGACATGAACGGGGGTTTTCGGGATTTTCCGCAAAGGTATTGCTTGGATGTGCCAACTGACGTATTTTTGCCGTCCTCGAATTCCTCCATAGCTCAGCTGGTTAGAGCATCTGACTGTTAATCAGAGGGTCCTTGGTTCAAGTCCAAGTGGAGGAGCCCTGAAAGAAGCCCCGCAGTTGTGGGGCTTTTTTGTTGCCTGCTGGGGTTGAGCGGTTCAAGCCCACCATGGTTGTGGCTGGTTGAACAATGAGATAACAGCTCCAATTTACCCCAGATCCGGGTGCAATTGGCACACTTTGCGGCACACTTTTCCTGGCTAAGCTTCACCTCCTTCGCAAAGGCGTTGAGAACTGATTGCGTTTGTGAAAAGAGAAGTCTTGACACGAACGAAGGCATCCAAGACTTTTGGGTCTTCATCGTTCCTGTGAACGCGCACGACAGAGAATACAGCAGAAAGAACTAACAAAAGAGCAATAACAAAAGACTAAATATTATAATATATAACATTGGCGTTCACGGAGCATAAAATATTTCTCTATGAGTTATTTAAGCTCTCTGCACACTTTGATACAGCAAAGTAATTTGTTGTTTTTATTTGCTTTTCTGGACTTTTTTTGTTATCTTAGACCTGTAGAAAGGTGAGGAGGGGTTACAAGCGCGCTCGACGAACCTTCAAAAGGGTCTCGAGAAGATCAAGCTGTTCGAACATCCTCAACCTGTGGGTGGACCATAACATTCCTTCGACACAGTACATCGGGGATCACATCAAGTTTGATCCTAAAACCATTTACGAAGACATCTACGTCAATGGTGTTCTGAGCCTTAATCCGGAGTGCCACAAATACTTCATGATTGAGCTGGAGGCTGTGCATCCAGAATTGTACAAAGCCATTCAGCAAAGCAAGGAATGCCGAAGGGTCAATGCCCTTCGTCGTGAAATCCTTCGTGATTACAGCCTGACTATCGACGGAAGGAGGATGGTGGACGAGAGTGGAGTGCCACTCCCTATCAACCCCGATACGAAGTGGATAAGCTTGGGCGAAAGCTCAAACCCTTTGAAACAGTGCTGGGATGAACTCTATGGGCCTTTGAAAGAAGGTTCTGGGTGTCCCAGCTGTGATGAAGAGTAGCCTTCTTCGAATCCATGGTGTGGGGGAGCAGTGTTTTGCTCCCCTTCACTCTGGGCTCAGGAAAACCCTGTGCAACCCCATGGTGAGCGTGCACACTTACACCATCAAAGACCCCCTCGAAGCTTCTAAGACAAGAACACCACGGGTCGTTACTCGGAGTCCCTGATGCATCGGACTGAAAAGCCGTAGTTCAAACCGCTCGGTTGGCGAATGACTTCTGATTTGTCGTATTCCAACTGACGAAACCACGCAGTCGACTCAACCAACGTAGAGCTCCACCAGTATCCGTCGTACGTAGTGCCATTGAAAACGCCGTCGTTGTATCTACTCCCTCCTGGTAAAGCGTCAAACCCACTTGAGTTGTTACCCCCACCATCATTTGACCAACCAAAAAGAGACTTCATCGCTAGTCCTGCAGAATCCAAGCCACCAAAAAGGTTGGTCATAACTGTCCAATCATCATCCGAGGGGATTTGCCAGCCTTGAGGGCATAGGCCCCTGGGGTCTTGCGTTGCATACCCGTTATACAAACGCCCATACTCAAGCAGGGGAGATGGCGCGTTGTTGTAAAATGTAACGGCCCCTTGGAGCGTCGTAGACCAATCATCGTTGCTCAAATTGCCCGAAATAGTGTCGCCATCCCGATAACTCTCTGCCCTCAAATTCTCCGCAAACCAGCACTGCTCCCCAATCAACACTGTCTCGTAATCGTATCCCTGATACTCCAGTGGGTTACCGCATGTCCATGGGGTCTCGTTGCATGTACCGAAGACGGACAACAAATCCAAGAGATCAGTCATGCTCACGCATCCATCGAAATTTGTGTCGGAAGGGTTGGCAATGAGACAACTTTGAGTCTCAACGTCCCAAATGGTCCCAGGACCACATGTGGCCTCAAAAGCGTCTTGGTTGTACAAGCAAGAGCCATCTTCAAAGATCGCTGTAGAGTCATAGTTCGTTGCATTCTCATGAGTGCAACCGCTGCAAGAGCTGTTGTCGCCACCGCAAACGCCACACTCGTCAAGGCTCAAGCAAGAGCCATCATCGATGATGGCGGTTGAATCGTAGTTGCACGCGTCGTCATCCGTGCACCCTTCTTCAACTTCGAGTTCATCACAGACGCCATCGCCGTCGGCGTCGTTCAAGCAGTTTCCATCGCAATCGTAGTATTCGTCAGCATACACGCAGTTGCCTGCGTCGTCAGTTGCGGCATCGTTGTAGTTGCATGCCGTCGCGTCAATACACCCCGGAATTTCCAGTTCATCACAAACGCCATCGTCGTCCACGTCGTCACAGATGCCATCGCAGTCGTACGGGAAGTTGTCGTAGGTGCATGACCCGTCGTTGTACAGGGCAGTGGGGTCGTAGTTGCAGGCCATCTCGTCGCTGCATCCCGCGCAGCTTTCAAAGTCGCACGATCCCAATTCTTGGAATTCCGCCAAAGGATCGTAGTTGCAAGCCTGCACAAAAGTGCATCCCCCGATCAAACATGAACCGTCGTCCACGTTCGCGTTCGGGTTGTACAAGGGGTTGTTGATGTCCAAACATCCTGGCACCTCAATGGCGTCGCACACCCCGTTGTTGTTGTCGTCGGCTTCGCATGTGCCTCCGCATTCGCCAAGGGCATCCAACACGTTGCCGTCACAGTCGCATTCGTCGTCTGGGATGCCTGTGCCGCCGCAAACGCCGCAATCGTCGTTCACCGCGCAAGAACCGTCGTCGATTGTGGCATCTGGGTCGTAGTTGCACGCGGTCGGGTCGGTGCAACCTTGGCCGCAATCTCCCACCACGCCGGACTCGGCACCGCCAGAAGCGATGGTCACGCCGTCCGCGTCGACAATGGCCCAAGAGTTCTCGGCTTGGTATAAACCGTTGCCGTTGTACACCACGTTCAAGCACTGCGTCAAGTCCAAGCACAGGTTGAAGGACACTTCATTGGAGTAGATGTCCCACACGTCTGTGGTGGTGCAATCGCCAAAGGCGTCGGGGAAGCAGAATTCCTCGTCGCCGATGGTGAGGGTGTTCGCGTTCCATCCGTCGCCGAAGGTGTCGTACATGAACAACGTCGCGCCAGGACCTCCGAAGATGCAAGAGCCGTCGTCGATGGTGGCTTCTGGATCGTAGTTGCATGCGCCTTCCAAGGTGCACCCAGCACACGAGGTGAACTCGCATGAGCCGTCGTCTATCGTTGCGGTCTCGTCGTAGTTGCAAGCTTCCGCATCGGTGCAACCATGATCTGCACAAGAGCCGTCGAAATTGATATAAGAGTATGGGTTAGTTGGGTTGTATTCGATTGGATAGTTGCCGACGCATGCGGGGCAACCTACTCCCAAATGAAAGACCAAGACGCCGTCTCGGTAAACCTCAAACGATATCTCGTTATCGTACAAATCTTCATATCCAGCTAGTTCAAGTTGGAGACACTCTGTGGATGGTACACAGTAGGCTTCTATCATCTCAGGCCCATGATCAAAATGTCGACCAACCTCTATTGCCGGCATTGACGTATTGTATGCGGCTTCGACTAAGAGATAGATTTCGTTGCCGTAATAGTCCCACCCATCGCCATATGAGTCGTACAAATGAAATGTCAGTTCTGTTTCACCATCCAAGCACTGGCCCAACCCGGTGAAGGTGATGGCCATGGTGAGAAGTGTGGTTAAGTGTTTCATGTCATATGTAGTTATTCAGCCCAGCGCCAGATTGTTTGGGTCCAACTTCCTGAAAAGCCCTGGGATGCGCTGCCCTGAAGATTCCAGCCATTGTTGAGGCTGTCCGTGGTAGCCGAAACAAGCTGTTGCAGCTCGGCATCTACCAAGACTTGATAAGACACTTGAGGCTTCAGTTCCGTCACTGCGAAGCAGTGTTTCTTGCCAAAGAAATCTCTCTCCTCATCGAAGTCATCAAACACTCGACTCACATAGGGGTGGTTCTGGTAGCTACTCCCCCCATGGACGCTGTAGTAATTGCCCGCATATTCAGTTGAATCAGGGTCGCCGTAATAGTCAACGTCTCCATAACACCACCAAAAGTTGGACTTGTTGGGGGTGTGGTCTGGAGACAAAACCCACCCATCAAAACAATACGACTCTATCGGATCCAGGT
>PBWG01000122.1 GCA_002729115.1 Crocinitomicaceae bacterium
CTTCGTCCTCGTGCGTTTCCTGAATGGCAAGCACCGTGGCCAAAGGCTGGCCCAACACGCCGGCGTCCGTGGTTTCTTTCCGCAAGACTTCGTAGCGGTCGAGCCCGTTGTTAAAGCCGTCGTAAGGGGTCCACACCAAGCTGTTCTCGTACATCCCTGGGGTGGTGCTTCGGAATGCCCGGAGCAAGATGGTTTCGGCTTCTTGGGATTCACCCACCACGGCCTCGCACCCGTTGTAGGCCACGGCGCGGTAGCGGTATTGGAATTCGTCGGTGTTGAGTCCTTGGTCGGTGTGGTTCACGGGAAAGCCCAGGCTCGAAGGGTACTTCGGCGTCAAAGGAATCCAGGTGCTGTCGACGTCGTTCCAGCGCTGGAATTCGTAGATGGCCACTTCCTGGGCCAACGGGTCTGTGGCAAGCACCAGCTCCACGCTGGCCTTGTCCAGGACCGACACCCGCTTCATGACAGGCGCTTCGGGGGCGTCGGGATATTCGAACGACACTTCGACCAAGTTGGAGGTGGCGGTTTGGGTTTCGCCTCCGACGGCCAACACGCGGTATTCCACCGTCAGGTCCAAGGCTGCCCCTTCGTGCACTGTAGTTTGGGCGGTTCCAGACAACGTGTCCAAACTCACCCAGTCGCCCCCGCCTTCACGGACTTGGGGGATGAACTGGTCCACGTCGCCTGCCATGCCTACGGGGTATCCCCAGGCCAGCAAGGCCCGGTCGGTGCAGGGCACCTGGTTGGCTTCCAGAAAGACGGTGCGCACGCAATCTCCCGCACCAGAAGGGTTGGGCATGCCGTCGTCGTCGACGCAATCGTAGGCGGCCACTTGATAGCTTTCTTGCTCCGTCGCCGCCAACGAAGTGGGAACGACAAAGTCGGACGCGTCGGGGTCGTCAATCGTCCCCACAATGGCCCCGCTGCCGTTGCCCAAACATTTGTAGATCATGTACCCAAGCGTTTCCTCGGCCGGTTCAAAGTCCCAATGCACGTGGGCCAACCCGTTGGCGACGTCGACGTGGGACACGACAGGGGTTTCTCCCCCCACGGTGCCCACGACCAAGTTGGCCACGTTGCTCACGTGCTCGTCTTCGCCGTTAAACGCCATTTGTCGCACGCGGTACACCAAGGCTTGCACGCACGGTCCAGGGTTGTCGGTGTAGCTCGCACCAAACACGCCATCGGGCATGTCGGCGACCCAATCCCACTCCGCGGTGGACTCGTTGAGGCGCTCCAAGATGAAGGGGCCTCCGGCGGCTTCTCCAGAAAGCGCATAGGGGCTGTTCCACACCAAATCCACCGTCCCGGGCGCAGCTCCTTCCGAAATGTCCACATGGATGGAGCACAGGAAGTCGGACATGTCCGACACCGACACGGCGCCGTTTTCTTCGGTTTTCTGAACGCCGACGTAGCAATGGGCCAGTTGGTTGGCGTCGTAGAGGAAGGAGGGCATCACCCAACCGGTGGGCAAAATCAGGTTGCCGTTGATGATTTCAGAGGTGATGATGTGCCATTGGTTGCCCAAGGGGTTGGTCTGCAGATCAAACACCTTGATCTCGTTCTGCAAAAACTCCTCTTCGCCAACGGGGGAAAAGACATCCCAATGCAACGTGGCGTTCCCCGCGGCGTTCACGTTGTTCACGTGGGTGAGGTTGGGCGGCGACAACTGGGCGGCCACCGGCGTGCTTTGCGTCAGGGTCACCCACGCCAGCAGCATGCCCGAGAGGACACGAATCAGGGAGGGCGGAGGAGTGAAAGACGGTTGGGTCGTCATGGAATCTTGCACATCAATTCTTGCAACGCTCGAAAGACAGACCAAAGTATGCCAGGGTTCGGTTGCATTGCAGGACCAAATCTTGTGTTGCTCACATGGGGTGGTGGACGGAGGCCCGACGAAATTGACGAACTTTCGGCATGCGCTACGACGAAGGACCATGGGAGGACGCCATGAAGGGTTGGACGTTGGACGATTCCGCCAGGGTTTGGGTCCATGTGGCCAACCGCAGGATGACAAAAGATGAGGCGTGCAAGGTTCAATTGCACCTGGACCAATTTGTGGCTGGCTGGCAAGCTCATGGTGCGGCGCTCACGGCGCAAGCCTTGGTCGTGAACGGGTGGATGGTGGTCCTCGCTGTGGACGAACGCCCCCAACAGCCCACGGGGTGCAGCATCGACGCCTCGGTCTCTGCGCTCAAGCAAATCGCAAGCCTGCACCCAAGCATGGTCGACCTCGACGTGTTCGACCGAATGGCCGTCTTGCATCGTCCCACGTCAGACACCCCGTGGAGGAGGACGCCGCTGTCCACGTTTTGGGCCCAGCGCAAAGCAGGGCTTGTGGACGACGCTGAGCAGGTGTTCGACACGACGGTGTCGACCCTTGGAGAACTGAAAACCAGGGGGGTGGTTCCCATGGGGACGTCGTGGCACGCCGAGATGTGGTGAGTGAGTCGNTTTTAGGAGCTCCTTGCCCGGTTGTTTTCGGCGTCGGAGACGACTGTTGAAAAACCTTGTGAAATTCAACGTGNTAACGGAAAACCATCCGATGAANNGCATTGAACGCCCGANGAATTGAANGAGTNGCCCGACAAAATTTCTTAACTCAAGGTTGGTTTTTTCACAACACTCGTCTACTTTTAGCCCGTTNAGGAGTGTCTTTTCACTTTTTGTGAGCNGGCATANCCNAGNCAACCAAACCGCATTTACGACGTCAAAACGTTGACGCTCAAGCGTTCNGAATTGAAAAATTTTTATTTGTTCTAAACCAAAACCTGTTCTTATGTTCAACATGTACACCAAGTTGACGACGGCCCTCAGNGCCTTCGCTCTTCTTATCTCCGGCGGTGCATGGGGTCAGTGCGCAGACGGCGAGTTCGCAGTGGACTTCGCCCTCACCGCAGGATCCTACGCCAGCGAGATCACTTGGCAGCTCAACGACGAAGCTGGCAACAACATTTTTTCTGGTGGTGCCCCCGACGGCGCCACTTGGTGCTTGGCTGAAGGTGATTACACCTTCATCGGCAGCGATTCCTTCGGTGACGGATGGAACGGTGCTGTGGCGACCTTCACCATCAACGGAATCACCACTTCGTTTACAGTGGAGGGTTCCACTGGCTCTGTCGTGCTATCTGTGAGCGCTGCAATCCCAGGTTGTACTGACGCGACTGCCTCCAACTACAATGCCGACGCTACAGAGGATGACGGCTCATGCTGTTACGGCAACGTCATGTCTCTCAACCTGTTTGACTCGTTCGGCGACGGATGGAGCTGGGCGGGTGATTTTGGTGGCGTGGTTCTCAACGGTGACTCCACTGAATTTGGCGGAGGCTCTTCGTTGGTCATTCCATTGTGCTTGGACACCGGATGCTACACTGCTGAAATCGTAGTGCCCCTCTACGCAGGTGAAGCTACGTTCAACGTCACGGATGCTGCGGGCACAGTGATCAACTCTGGTGCCGGCTTCGGTTCTTCAGGCACTTTTGAGTTGTTCTTCTTCGCTGGAGACAACAGCTGCGTGGTTTACGGTTGCACTGCGGCGGACGCTTGCAACTACGACATGTCTGCTAACTTTGACGACGGTTCATGCGAGTACATCACTTGTGCTGGCTGCACCGACGAGGGAGCTTGCAACTACGACATGGAAGCGACGTTTGACAACGGCTCATGCGACTACAGCTGCGTGGGATGTCTAGACGAAACCGCGACGAACTATTGCCCTGATTGCACCATTGATTCGGAAGACTGTGCTTACTGCGAAGGAGCTTTTGCAGGCATTTTGACTGTGGGCGGCGGCTCTTGGGACGGCGAAATCTCATGGACGCTTGCCAATTCTGACAGTGCATTAGCCTCAGGAGGAGCTCCCTCTAGCACTACTCTTTGCTTGGCTGCTGGTTGCTACACCTTCTCAATGGGTGACTCTTTTGGCGACGGTTGGAATCAGGCTACTTATGAATTCACTGACTACGCAGGCAACGTGATTTTCTCAGGTGACATCGACTCAGCAGATGCTGGCGATGGAGGATCTGAGGGAGTCGACTATCTCGATTTGGATGGAGGTTGTACGTTCGGTTGCACCGATGCTTCAGCATGCAACTACGATATGGATGCTGCCTTTGATGACGATTCATGCGATTACGGTTGCATCGGCTGTCAAGACAGCGCTGCTGCCAACTACGACCCCAACGCCACTCTCCCAGGTGACTGTGTGTACTGCGACCCAGGCACCTTCATCTTGACTGTGGACATGTTTGACAGCTTTGGTGACGGATGGAGCGGTGCGGAGTACTACCTCTACAACCTCTCTTCTGGTGCCCTCGAAGACAGTGGTTCCATTGCCACTGCATTCACGGGTGACGGCTTGAGCGTGGGTACGGACTACGTGTGCTTGGCCCCTGACTGCTACAACTTCCAGGTGTTGGCGGATATCTACCCAGGAGAGGTGAGCATCGAGTTGACCGACCAGTTCGGCACGGCTTACGCCACTGTGGGTGCGGGTCAGGACTACAGCCTCGACTTCACCTTGACTGGCCAGTGCGGCTTCGAAGGTTGCACCGATCCGGCGGGCATCAACTACGATCCTTCTGCGAGCGTGGATGACGGCTCTTGCCAGATGCCGCCCGCCAACGACAACGTGGCCGACGCGGAAGCTTTGGCTTGCGGTTTGAGCGCCACAGGTTCCATCCAGTACGCCACAGACGGTGAAGGATTGGAAGGTCTTGAATACGGAAACGACGTATTAAGTGCTGCTGGTGTGTGGTACGTTATCAACTCTGACGCCGATCAGCAAATCACTGTCAGCACTTGCGACACGCCAATGAACGATATTGCGGCTGAAACGGACTACGCCACAGGCACGGACATTGCCATCTTCACTCAAGACATCGACGGAGCGTTGACTTGCATTGCCACCAACGGCGACGGTTGCGCAACAGGATTCCACAGTGCGATCGCTTGGTCTGCCATGACTGGCATGGACTACTACATCCGCGTGGAAGGCAGTGGCGGCAGCGACTTCGTGATTTCTGCTTCTTGCGACCCATCGGTCACCACATCACCGTCCAACGACGAGTGCGAGAACGCTGTGGCTCAGGTCACTGGCGAAACCTTCGTGGGCAACCTCTGCGGTGCCAATGCTGAGGAAATCTTCACTTGGAACGCTGGCACAGAGACTGCGTACGGTGTGTACTTTACCTTCAACAGCTCGAACTACGACACGTTCTTCTTCGACGCCACTAACATCAGCAACGACGACCTCGGCTTTATGATGTTGCAAGGCAACACTTGTGACGACATCGAAGACTACGTGGGATGCGGCTTGGTGACTGGCACTTGTGCCGGTTCTGTGGAGGCCTTCTTGACCCTCGAGCCTAACACCGATTACTACTTCTTGATCTTCACCACTGATCAAGCTGCTTGCGGTGAGTTTGAGTTCACCACCACTGGCATCATCTTGGGTTGCACTGACGCGACTGCGGACAACTACAACCCAGAGGCCAACCAGGACGACTCTTCTTGCACATTCAGCGACACCCCTGCCAACGACGAGTGCTCTTCTGCCATCACTTTGGAGTGCAACACTGTTGTGACAGGCTCTACAGGTGGTGCGACTGTGAGCGGTGCCCCCAACGGTGTGGCTGGCTGCGCTGCAGCCCCAGGCCCAGGAGTGTGGTACACTTTCGTGGGTGACGGCTCGTTGCACAACTTGAGCACTTGCGGTTCACCCATCGATTCCAAAGTCAACATTTACAGCGCAGACACCATCTGCGGTGGCGGATCGACTGAAATTCCACCAGTGGACCCTTGCGACAGCTTGGTCACTGTGGATTACGTGATCGGAGGAGGCACATGGGATTCTGAGATTTCTTGGTCTCTCGTTGACGCGGACAGCGTGGTCGTGTTGTCTGGCGCTGCTGGTGCCGGCTCGGCGTGCTTGCCTGAAGGTGATTACACCTTGAACATGCTCGACGCCTACGGCGACGGTTGGAATGGCGGAAGCGCCTCATTCTCTGACGCTTTGGGCAACAGCTTGGGTACTGCCACATTGACTACTGGTTCTGCAGGCACTGCACCACTCAGCGTTTCTGCCTACAGCATGGATCCAATTGTTGTTGCTGGCGAATTCACTTGTGTGGCTTCTGCGGAAGGCAACGAAGGCAATGGCACATGCGACTTGTTCGATGCAGATGATGTGGATGTGTCCTTCATCTCTGAAGAAGGTTTGTTGTACTACGCGTACGTAGGCTCCACTGGCCCTGCCGGCACGTTCGACTTGGCCTTCGACTGCGCTCCTGTTGTGGAAGGTTGCACCAACGCTGCTGCTTGCGACTACAACCCAGATGCCAACGTGGACACAGGCTGTGACTTCTTCAGCTGCGTCTGCCCAGACTCAACTGGAACTCCAGTGGCGTTCTACATGGTGGACGCCTTCGGCGACGGTTGGAACGGTGCGACATACACGGTGACCAACTTGGCTGGTGAAGTCGTGGCGAACGGAAACTTGGACGAAGCGGCGTGGTTTGTGGACAACGACAACTTCACTGGTCCTGAGTACGGTTACGATTACTTCTGCTTGGCTCCAGCTTGCTACCAGATTTCTGTGGAAGGTGGTGATTGGCCGGGTGAAGTTTCTTGGCAGATGCTCAATGAGGCCGGAGACATCTTGGCTTCAGGCGGCCCAACTTCAGTGAACGGTGGAGAAGATACTCCTGTGACAGCTTCCATTGGAGGCGCCGTCTGCGGTTGCACTGAGGAAGGCGCTTGCAACTACGAC
>PBWG01000123.1 GCA_002729115.1 Crocinitomicaceae bacterium
CAGCTGTCCAGGATTTGGCCCAGAAAGCCTTGTCGCCTTCGACCCGCACCAGATCACGTGACGCGGCAATCTCGCGATCCAATTCGGTCGCGGTCACCTCCACGTCGCCCTCCGCCGAGAACCGACGTGCGGTCTCCTTCACCAAAGCAAACGCCTCGGGCATCACCTCCTCCAGGACCTCTTCCAACCCTTCATTGACTTGAAGTTCGAGGGCGTCGATTTGCTCGAAGAGGGCCTCCTTTTGGTCCAGTTGAGAAAGGGGGAGCTCCGCGGCTTGGGCATGCAATTGGTCGATTTGGTCCAGTTCGGATGCCACGTGTTTCCGGATGCGTTCACGCAAGTCGGAGGAACGGCTCCGCAGGTCGTCTGCGGACAAATTCCCCAACGATTTTTCCGCCTCTTTCACCCGGTCCACAACGGGCTGAACCTCTTTGATGTCGTTGGCCGATTTGTCCCCGACAAAGGCCTTGAAAAGCTTTGCAAGCATGACACAAAAGTACAACGTGAACCACCCGGGGGTTGGCCAAAATTCGTTGCACGAAAAACCATGCCAAAAAAACACCACTCCCTCACCTTTTCAAGGTATTTTCCATCACGCCCTCAACTCCTTGACAATTGATTGTCAGTTGCTTTACGGATGAGACAAGGGGCGATTGTTAAGAACTCAGAGCGATTGTGAACTATTCCATTTGCCCGCGAATGGAGTTGCGAAGTTTCTTTGACGGGCTGCTGAGAGGCAATCCAAATTGTCCCTCGACCGCACCTCTAAACCTAGACAGTCAAACCTCAATTTGCCTGCGAACTCAACCCTCGCAGTCAGCCCCACCCTCCCCTGAACATTTGGACAGGGAACCTTCAGAAAACCCACGACCATGGACAACATCGACAACCACAACGAAGAAGTCATCGACAACAAGCAAACCGCCATCGAGGAGGTGCTGCCCGAAAACACTGCGGTCGTGGAACCCATTTTGGAGGACAACCCCAACCGCTTCGTTCTGTTCCCCATCGAGCACAACGACATCTGGAACTTCTACAAGAAGTCCGAGGCGAGCTNCTGGACCGCGGAAGAAATTGACCTCGCTGCCGACATCGTGGACTGGAACGACAAGCTCAACGACGACGAGCGTTACTTCGTCAAGCACATCCTCGCCTTCTTTGCCGCGTCAGACGGCATCGTGAACGAGAACCTNGCGGAGAACTTTGTGGCCGAGGTGCANTACACCGAAGCGAAGTTTTTCTACGGCTTCCAAATCATGATGGAGAACATCCACAGCGAGACNTACTCGTTGNTGATCGACACNTANATCAAGGACAAGGCCGANAAGGACAAGCTGTTCAACGCCATCGANACCCTCGACTGCGTCAAGGAGAAGGCCAACTGGGCNCTCGAGTGGATTGAGAACGGCAGCTTCGCCGAGCGCATCGTGGCCTTNGCCGCCGTGGANGGCATCTTCTTCTCAGGCAGCTTCTGCTCNATCTTCTGGCTCAAGAAGCGTGGCCTCATGCCNGGTNTGAGCTTCTCCAACGAACTCATCAGCCGCGACGAAGGCATGCACTGCGANTTCGCCTGCNTGTTGTACAACGACCACATCGTGAACAANCTGCCCAAGAAGACCATCGAGAAAATCATCCTCGACGCGGTGGCCATTGAAAANGAATTCATTTGNGANGCNTTGCCNGTGCGCTTGATCGGCATGAANGCCGACCTCATGAGCCAGTACATTGANTTTGTGGCCGACCGTCTCTTGGTCGAACTCGGCAACGAAAAGGTCTTCAACGTGACCAACCCCTTCGATTTCATGGACATGATCAGCCTCCAAGGCAAGACCAACTTCTTCGAGAAGCGCGTCGGCGAATACCAAAAGGCGGGTGTCCTCAACAACTCNTCCGAGGAAGACAACAGCTTCAGCCTCGACGCGGACTTCTGATGTCCCTCTGAACCGAACTTCTCCCCAACCCCCTCTTTCCTCTTGACATGTATGTATTGAAGCGCGACGGCCGACGTGAACCGGTCCAGTTTGACAAAATCACGGCCCGCATCAAGAAGCTGTGCTACGGCTTGCACGCTGCCGTGGACCCCGCCAAAGTGGCCATGCGCGTCATTGAAGGGGTGTACGACGGTGTGACGACCACTGAACTTGACAACCTCGCCGCCGAGGTCGCCGCGACCAACGCCGTGACCCACCCAGACTACGCGCAACTGGCCAGCCGCATCGCGGTGAGCAACTTGCACAAGGCGACCAAGAANTCGTTCACCGAAACCATGGAGGACCTCCACANCTACGTGGATCCTGTCACCGGGGAGAACGCAAGCTTGATTGCCGACGACGTGTGGGAGATCATCCAGAAGAACGCGGAGCTGCTCGACTCGAGCATCATCTACGACCGGGACTTCAACTACGACTTCTTCGG
The DNA here is from genome assembly GCA_002729115.1 of Crocinitomicaceae bacterium. Lineage (GTDB taxonomy): Bacteria > Bacteroidota > Bacteroidia > Flavobacteriales_D > Sanyastnellaceae > UBA11663. The sequence continues at coordinate 2,416 of PBWG01000123.1, forward strand.
GTTCAAGACCCTCGAGCGTTCNTACNTGCTCAAGATCAAGGGAGAGATNGCNGAGCGTCCACAACACATGCTCATGCGTGTGGCTGTNGGCATCCACAAGGACGACATGGAGAGCGCCATCGAGACGTACAACATGATGAGCGAAGGCTGGTTCACGCACGCCACGCCCACCTTGTTCAACGCCGGCACCCCCAAACCCCAAATGTCCAGCTGCTTCTTGCTGACCATGAAGGAGGACAGCATTTCTGGCATCTACGATACGCTCAAGCAGTGCGCGAAAATCTCTCAAAACGCAGGGGGCATCGGATTGGCGATCCACGACATCCGTGGCACCGGCTCGTACATCAAAGGCACCAACGGCACGTCCAACGGCATCGTCCCCATGCTGCGCGTCTTCAACGACACCGCTCGTTACGTGGACCANGGTGGNGGNAAGCGGAAGGGNTCNTTCGCGATTTACATCGAGCCTTGGCACAGCGACATNTTCGACTTCCTCGAGCTTCGCAAGAACCACGGCAAGGAGGAGCAGCGCGCACGCGATTTGTTCTACGCCTTGTGGACCCCCGACTTGTTCATGAAGCGCGTCGAGGAGAACGGCGATTGGACGCTCATGTGCCCCAACGAATGCCCAGGATTGGCCGACAGCTGGGGACCCGAGTTTGAAGCGCTTTACACGAAGTACGAAGCAGAAGGCAANGGCCGCAAGACCATCAANGCGCAAGACTTGTGGTTCAANATNTTGGAGAGCCAAGTGGAGACCGGNACCCCNTACATGCTGTACAAGGACGCCGCCAACGGCAAGTCCAACCAGCAGAACTTGGGCACCATCCGCTCNTCCAACTTGTGCACGGAGATCATCGAGTACACCTCGCCCGACGAAGTCGCGGTGTGCAACTTGGCCTCNATCGCCATTCCGAAGTTTGTCAAGGAGGACCGCACGTTCGACCACGACAAGCTNTTCGAAGTCACCTACCGTGTGACGCGCAACCTCAACTGCGTCATCGACCGGAACTACTACCCCATCCCTGAAGCGCGCAACTCCAACATGCGCCACCGCCCCATCGGTTTGGGCGTGCAAGGNTTGGCAGATGCGTTCATCTTGATGCGNTTCCCCTTCGACAGCGACGAAGCGCGCCAGTTGAACAAAGACGTCTTCGAAACCATCTACTACGCTGCCTGCACCGCGTCCAAGGACATGGCCAAGGAAGAAGGCGCGTACGAGACGTTTGAAGGCTCCCCCGCCAGCGAGGGCAAGCTCCAGTTTGACCTTTGGGGCGTGAAGCCATCCGACCGCTGGGAGTGGGACATCTTGAAGGACGAGATCAAGGAGCACGGCATGCGCAACTCGTTGCTCATGGCCCCCATGCCCACCGCATCCACAGCCCAAATCCTCGGCAACAACGAGTGCTTCGAGCCGTACACAAGCAACATCTACACNCGNCGCACCCTCTCNGGNGAGTTCATNGTGGTGAACAAGCACTTGTTGCGCGACTTGACNAAGCTNGGCTTGTGGGACGACGACATGAAGAACCGCCTCATCGCGGCCAACGGCTCCATCCAGAACATCCCTGAGATTCCTGAAAACCTCAAGGTGTTGTACCGCACGGCTTGGGAGATTTCCCAGAAGTCCATCTTGGAGATGGCAGCCGACCGCGGCGCGTACATTTGCCAGAGCCAGTCGCTCAACATCTTTATGGAGAACGTGAACAACTCCAAGTTGACGTCCATGCACTTCTACGCTTGGAAGAAAGGCTTGAAGACCGGCATGTACTACCTCCGCACGAAGGCCGCCACCGACGCCATCAAGTTCACCGTGGACAAGAAGTACAAGGAGCAGCCGCAAGGCGAGCAAGCCGCTGCGGCAGCCAAGCCTGAAGAGATGACCTACGAGCAGCAAGTGCAAGCCTGCAGCATCGAAAACGGTCCCGACTGCGAAATGTGCAGCGGTTGATTCCCGCGACGATTTCTACGAAAAAGGCCTCCTGAAGGGGGCCTTTTTTGTGCTCAGCCCTTCCATTTGATGTTGCACCCGAGCGACGGCGCTTGGCCTGTCGCAGGCACCTCCTCCCCTGCCAACAGCAAGTCGACCACGCGCCGGAGGTCGTCACCCGTGACTGGCACGTCGTTGCCCGGTCGGGATCCGTCGTATTGGCCGCGGTAGACGCATTTCGCGTCGCGGTCAAACACGCTGAAATCTGGGGTGCATGCCGCGTCGTACGCGCGGGCCACCGCTTGGGACTCGTCGTACAAGTAGGGGAAGGTGAAGCCCTGGCGTGTTGCGAGCGCTTTCATGTGCTCAAATCCATCCTGGGGGTAATTCGCCACGTCGTTGCTGGAGATCGCCACCACATCCACGCCTCGTGTCTTGCAATCCGCTGCAAAGGCCACAAACGACTCCAGCACGTGAATCACAAACGGGCAATGGTTGCACATGAACACGACCACGGTGGGCCGACCTGCGAACACTTCCTTGGCATGGACGGTGCCCTCTTCAGTGGCGTTGGGAAGTGAAAAGTCGGGGGCGACGAAGCCCAAAGCGAGGTCGGTGGTTTCGGTGGCAGCCATGGCCTTCAGTTGAGGTCGGAGGCGAGGATCAAGACGACGTGGTCCTCCAGAACAGCCCCCAAGTGGTCAAAAACAAGCCCACCCCCATCACGAGGTGAATGGGCTGGGCCCAGGCGGGAAATGCCCCGTAGGCAAACAACAAGCCCGTACACAATTGGGCCACGAGGAGCAGGAGGGTGGCGTTGCGGGCACGCAACACGTGACGCTTGCCGAACGGCCCCATGCGCCAGATCCAAAACAGGTGGGCGGCCATGACCACCCAATACCCCGAGCGGTGGATCAGGTAGAGCACTTCGTTGGAGGCCAGGGACGCCGCCAAGTCGGGCCGGTCGAACCCCTGCTTGAGCAACACGTCGACCAGCTCTCGCACTTCGGTGCCGGTGACGATTTGGGCCAAGGTTACCACCAAGGCCAGCATCAAGCCCCAACGCGCCGACCTGTGCCAACGAACTGTGAGTCCCTTCAGGCGCTGGATGACGACGCTGTCGATGGCCAAGATGGCCAAGGCTCCGAGCATGTGGATCGTGATGCTGTGGGGGATCAAATTGCCGTCCACCACCAACTTCCCCAACCACGCCACAAACCCGAGGGCCAGGACGCCGAGCAGGGCCAACAAGGTGGTCCGAAGGTCGCGCGCCAGCATCGCCGCCCCAAGCAAGAGCAACGCCGGAAGGCCGGCCAGCGCCCCGAGCAGGCGGTTGATGAATTCCACCCACGTGTGAAGCGGGTTGAAGATGGCGTAGTCGTGCTTGGTGTAAGGGGACCACGCACCTTGGGCTTGTTCCGCCTGGAAATCGGCGGCGATCAAGTCGGTTTGGGCCACCCAAAATTGGTCCTCGACCAACAGCATGCGCCCTGCCTCGTATGATTCTCCGAGGGTGTATGTCACTTGGGCGACGTCGGTGGGCGGGACAAGCAGGCCGAAGCACTTGGGCCAATCCGGGCAACCCATGCCGCTGCCGGTCATGCGCACGACACTTCCCGCAAGCACCACGAGGAAGGCCAACCAAAACGACGCCCGAGAGAGGGGCAGGAGGAGTCGGGTCATGGCTGGACGTCGACCGCGCCAAAGTGGGTCACCGCCATGCGTTCCACCGGGTACATGCCGTCTCCGATGGCCGTCACTTTCGCCACGAGCGCCTCTGCGTCCACCACCTCTGGGTCGTATTCCACCTTCGCCACATTCACGCTGCGGTCCTTCTCAAAGTCAATCGTGGCCGTCGCCACACCGGGAACTTCAAGCAGCTCCTTGCGCACTTTGGCCACACATCCCACTTCGCACATCATGCCTTGGACGGACATCTGCGCCACCGTGCGTTCAACGGCGCCCTCCACGCGGGTCTCTTCGTAGACCGTGGGAACCATGTCGGCGGAAGGGCCTCCACACGACATCCAGGTGAGGGCCAGCATTGTGCCCAGGAGAGGGGGGATTCGCATGGCCCAAAGATAGCGGGGCTTCCGGGCGGCGCCATGGGCCTTGTGCTAATTTTGCAACCTCATGGGGACCTCCAACTCCAAGATGTGGCTGGCGCTGTTGGCGCTTGGGTTTGTGTGGGGCAGCTCCTTCATCCTCATGAAGATGGCGCTGTTCGACACCGCGGGGGAACGCCTTTTTCCCGCCTTGGACGTGGCCCTGGGCCGCATCGCGATCGCCGGGTTGGCCATGGCCCCGTTGGCTTGGACCCACCGCGCCCACCTCACGCGCGAAAACCTGCCCTGGCTGCTCGTGGTGGGCGGTTTGGGCAACATGCTTCCCGCGTATTTCTTCACCACAGCCCAAACCTTGATCCCCTCCTCGGTCGCCGGCATGCTCAACGCCCTCACGCCCATGTTCACCCTGCTTGTCGGCGTGATGCTCTTCCGCAGCCGGGCCCACGCCCTGCAGGTGGCAGGCATCGCCGTGGGGTTGGTGGGGGCCGCCGTGTTGGCCTTCCAGCCCGACATGGGCAACGCGCTTGGCCAAGAAGCTCTTGGAGGGACGGCACGCGTGCTCGCCGCCACGGCGTGCTACGGGGTCAGCGTGAACGTGATTCGGCACAAACTCCACGCCGTTCCTGCTGCCGGGGTGGCGGCGTTGGCCCTGGGGTTGATGGGGTTGCCCGCGGCGGTGTTGGGCCTGACCGGGGACCTTCCCAAGTTGGCACTCTCAAACCCAGACGGCCTTCGAGGGTTGTGGGCCATGGTGGTGCTCGCCGTGGTCGGGACGGGTCTGGCTTTGGTCGCCTTCAACCGCATCATCCAACGCACCAACGCCCTTTTTGCGAGCACCGTCACGTACATCATTCCCCTCTTCGCCACGATGTGGGGCTGGCTCGACCGCGAACCTTTGACACTTTGGCACCTCGTCGGTGGGGCGGTCGTGTTGGTGGGGGTTTGGCTCGTGAATCGAGGCGGGCGAAAGGCCTCGGAAAAGGCCCTCTGAAGGTTTGGGCTTTTCAGACTTTCCCACTATCTTCGCGCTCCCTTTGTGGGAAAAAATTCAATCCTCATGTATGCAATCGTAGAGATCGCAGGGCACCAGTACAAGGTAGAGAAAGACCAGCAGGTATTTGTCAACCGCCTTGACGCTGAGGAAGGCAAGAAGGTCAAATTTGACCGCGTCCTCCTCGTCGAAAAAGGAGGTGACGTCACTGTTGGCGCCCCCGCGGTAGACGGCATGGCCGTCCACGCCGTCGTAGAACGGCACCTGAAGGGAGACAAGGTTCTTGTCTTCAAGAAGAAGCGTCGCAAAGGATTCCAGAAGCTCAACGGCTTCCGTGCGTCCTTGACGGAAATCAAAATCACCGACATCAAGAAGGCCGCCGCCAAGAAGGCAGCGCCCAAGAAGGATGCGGAAGCGGCTCCTGCAAAGGAAGCGGCTGCGAAGAAGCCTGCAGCCAAGAAGGCCGCAGCGAAGAAGGCCGCGGCGAAGAAGCCCGCAGCGAAGAAGCCCGCAGCCAAGAAAGCTGCACCGAAAAAGACTGAAGAATAAACCCCAGAAGCCATGGCACACAAAAAAGCGGCAGCGAGTTCGAAGAACGGACGTGAGTCCGAGTCCAAACGCTTGGGCGTGAAAATTTTCGGTGGTCAACACTGCATCGCAGGGAACATTTTGGTTCGCCAGCGCGGCACCCAGCACCACCCAGGTGACAACGTCGGCATCGGCAAGGACCACACCTTGTTCGCGTTGACGGACGGAACCGTCGAGTTCCGCAAGAAGGCGAACAACCGTTCCTTTGTCTCTGTGATTCCCGCAGGAGACGCCTGATTGACAAGAACGTAAAGCTTGTGAACTCCCGGCCCCAACAGGTCGGGAGTTCTTATTTTTGGACCTCACAGAACCCGCCCCATGCTGACCCTTCAATGCCTTCGCGAAGAGAGAGACCGAGTGCTGGACGCCTTGGCCAAGCGACACATTGACGCCACCGCGACGGTGGATCAAGTCCTCGATTTGGACGCCAAGCGACGCGCGACCCAGACCGAGCTCGACCAAGTTCTCGCCGAGAGCAACTCGCTGTCCCGTCAAATTGGCGGATTGATGCGTGAAGGAAAGAAGGCCGAGGCGGAGGAGGTCAAGGCGAAGACAGCTGGACTGAAGGCCAAGACCGGCGAGTTGAAGGACGCCATGGATGCCGCGGAACAAGAACTCCAAGTGCTCCTAGTGTCGCTTCCCAACACCCCTTGTGGCCTTGTGGCCGCGGGCAAGACCCCCGACGACAACGAGGAGGTGTTCCGCAGCGCGGAGCCTCAAGCCGCTGGAGGGGCCGCCAAGCCCCACTGGGATCTTGCCAAAGAGCACGACCTCATCGACTTCGACCTCGGAGCCAAAGTCACCGGCGCCGGATTCCCGTTCTACAAAGGCCAGGGCGCCAAGCTGCAACGGGGCCTCATTCGCTTTTTCTTGGAGAAAGCCGACGACGCAGGGTACACAGAATTCATCCCGCCCCACATGGTCAACGCCGACTCCGGCTACGGCACGGGGCAGCTCCCTGACAAGGAAGGCCAGATGTACCACATGCAGGAGGACAACCTGTACATGATTCCCACGGCTGAGGTCCCCTTGACCAACATCTACCGGGATGTGGTGCTGCAGGCCGCGGATTTGCCCCAAAAGATTTGCGGGTACACCCCTTGCTTTCGTCGGGAGGCCGGCAGCTACGGCAAGGACGTGCGCGGCCTGAACCGGCTCCACCAATTTGACAAGGTGGAAATCGTCCAAGTCACCCACCCGGAAGAGAGCTACGCCACCCTCGACACCATGGTCGACCACGTGAAAGGGTTGCTGGAAGGGTTGGAGCTTCCCTACCGCATCCTTCGCTTATGCGGAGGCGACATGGGCTTCACCAGTGCGATGACGTATGACTTTGAGGTGTGGTCCGCCGCGCAGGAACGTTGGCTGGAGGTCAGCTCGGTGTCCAACTTTGAAACGTTCCAAGCGAACCGTTTGAAGTGCCGCTTCAAAGACGAAGACGGCAAGAACAAGTTCGTTCACACGCTCAACGGCTCTGCCCTTGCGTTGCCTCGCATCGTGGCCGCCTTGCTTGAGAACCACCAAGACGACCAAGGCATCGTCATCCCCAAGGCCTTGGTGCCGTTTGTTGGATTCGACCGCATCGGAGGATGACAAGGGTGATTTGCGTTGGCCTCTTGTTGCTGGCCCTGGGGCTGAGCAACTGCACGGGTCCAGGGCAACACCACCTCACGCCGTTGCGCGAGGCCGCTGCACAGGTGGATGAAGGCATGGCCCAAGTGGGCGCCTGGAACGTCGACACCCTCACCGCCATTCGGGCCCGGGTGGACGAGCGGGTGCGTGACCTGACTTGGCTCATGGCCGATTCCACGTTGACGTTCTCTGTGGAGGACGGACAACTCATCGGAGATTGGGCGCGGGTCAAGCGCCACCTGAAAGACGCCCCCCAGCGAATTCGTGCCCTGAACGAACAAGGCGCGCTGTGCAACACCCAATTGGCCAACCTGATCGGGGCCATCCGAAAAGGCGCCGAAGTGGACGCCAACGGGGTGGCCATGGACGAGGTGTATTTCCAGCGCCAGGCCCAAAACGAACTCAACGCCGTGGCCAAATGGCTCGCCTATGTGGCGGACACCCGCCGCTTGATCGACGCCGGCATGGTTCTCGAAGCCGCCACGCGGGCGCCAATGGACAGCCTCCTCCAAGCCAAACGCGCCGAGTGGGCCCAACAGATTGCCGTCGAAAGATTGCCTGGTCCACAACACTGTGTCGTGAGCTTGGCTTTGGGCTTCTGGTGGGGCTGATGA
>PBWG01000124.1 GCA_002729115.1 Crocinitomicaceae bacterium
GGATTCATGAAGTCGTGGGGGGTGGACGAGTCACTGCAAAACCGCGGCGGTCTTGGCGCGGCACAGCGTCAAGTTTCGCAACGTGAAGTGACGATGTTCCAACGACGGCCCGGGAAAATGGGGGCGACGCTCGGCAAAACCACAGGTTGGATTCATCGGCTCACGTTGAGGCAGCGCGGGGTTCAACAGGTGTCAGGCGTGGACTATGTCAAGGTGGACGACCAAGGGCTTCATGTCAGGTTGCAGGACGGCTCCATGCAGATCCATGCGGTGGATCACGTCGTGGTGTGTGCAGGCCAGCTCAGCCACAAGCCCGATGGACTCGAGCATCCCAACATGGTGGTTGTGGGTGGGGCAAAAGACGCCCGTGGCCTGGACGCGCAACGGGCCATCCGTGAAGGACTCGAGTCGAGTTACTCTGCCGTGCACAATGCCGAGACGGCAGACCGGGCTTCTTCCATGGTGGCCATCACGTCGTGAGGGTTGGAGGCGAGCGGTGCGCCAAGCCGAACAACCACAGCCTCGTCGGACTTTTGGAATCCCCAAGCAGAAGGGGGCAGATGGCTGTGTGTGCCTGAAATGTGCATGGGCACCACGGGTGCACCTGCGGCTGCGGCCAGGTGAAAGGCTCCTTTTTTGAATGGCTTCAAGGATCCGTCTGCGCTTCGGGTCCCCTCAGGAAACACCAACACGCTTCGGCCATTTTTCAATGTTTGGGTCAAGGCTTTCACGGCCTTGTCGGACGAGGTTCGGTTGCCGCGTTCGACGAAAATGGTGCCGGCCAACTCGTTGATTTTTCCGAGCAAGGGCACCTTCCTGATGCTGGCCTTGCTCAAAAACACGATGGGGGTGGGGCTGGCGGCGAACGCCGCGTTGATGTCCAGCAGGCTGGTGTGGTTGGCCACAAGCACAAGTCCCTGGTTTGATTTGGCGAGGGCCGCCGTGTCTGGATGAATGTGCACTTCAGTGGTCACCCCCACCACGTGCCTCAACAGGGGCACACTCCATCCACGTCGTCCGATGTTCCACATCACCCAGTCGCCGTCCACCAACCGGAGCCCCATGGCCACAATGCCAAATGCGCTGCATGCGGCGGTGTAAAGCACGGCCACGAGGGTTCGTAGCGCCCGTCCAATCATGCGTTCCAAAGGTTCATTTTCAGTTCTTGCCACTGTCCTGGCGCCAGGTTGTCCAGTTTCCAAGGTCCCATGGACACGCGAATGAGCCTGAGTGTGGGCAACCCCACGGCGGCGGTCATCCGCCGCACCTGCCTGTTCTTGCCTTCTGTCAGGGTCAATTCCAGCCAAGTGTCCGGCACGGTCTTGCGCACGCGGATGGGCGGAATGCGGTCAGGCCATGCTGGAGCGATGACCTTGGCCTTTGCACCGCGGGTGCGAAACTCCTTGCCTTTGATCCTCAAGGGAAGGGGGGCGCGCAATTGTTGAAGCTGGTCTTCGGTGGGCACACCTTCCACTTGGACGTGGTACGTGCGTTCATGCCCGCGATCAGGGTCCAAGAGCTGGGTTTTGAGGCGGTTGTTGTTGGTCAAGAGCAGCAGCCCTTCGGTGTCCGCGTCGAGCCGACCCACGGAATAGATGTCTTTGCCCCATGGCAGCTGAAGCGAACTCAACCCATGTTTGTGGCCTTCGTCCGAGAATTGACTCAGAAGCCCAAAGGGTTTGTTCAGCATGTACAACTTCAAGTCGCCCATGCTGCGAAGGTCGGCATCACTCGACCCAATCCGCCACGAAAAGGTTGGTGTTGCGCGTTCTTCCGTTGTTCCGGTTGGAGCTGAAAGCGAGTTTGGTGCCGTCGGGGGAGAACATCGGGAAGCTGTCAAACGCTTCGTCGTAAGTGATTTGGGTCAGGTTCTCTCCGGTGACGTCGACCATGTAGATGTTGAATGGGAACCTGCCGGTTGCGTGGTTGGAGGAAAAGAGGATGCGCTTGCCATCGGGGTGGAAGAAGGGGGCCCAGTTGGCGCCTCCGAGCTCCGTGATTTGACGCATCTCGCTGCCATCCGTGCGCGCCACGAAGAGCTCCATGCTTGTCGGTTCCGCCATGCCCTTGGCAAGGAGGCCGTTGTATTTGGCAACTTCTTCTGGCGTGGAGGGTCGAGAGGCGCGCCACACCAGCCATTCTCCATCCGGCGAAAAGAAAGCTCCACCGTCGTAACCCAATTCGGAGGTGACGCGAACCACGTTTTGGCCATCCAAGTCGCAGGTGTAGAGGTCGAGGTCTCCATCGCGGGTGCTTGTGAACACCATGCGGTCGCCTTTGGGGCTGACAGTGGCTTCAGCGTCGTACGTGTCGCTCACCGCAATGGCCCTAGTCTCACCCGTGTTCAAGTTCTTCAGGTACATGTCGTAGCTGTCGTAGATGGGCCAAACGTAACGGCCCTCTGGACCGCGCTCCGGCACTTCAGGACAGGCACTGTCGGCGGCGTGGGTCGATGCGAAAACCACGACGCTGTCGCCTGGCAGGAAATAGGGGCATGTGGTGCGCCCCAGACCGTTGCTGACCTGAACTGGTTTCCGCTTGTCGTCCGCCGTGACCTCCTCGTCCAATGGCATCACGAAAATGCGGTCGCACGGAATGCCAGCCTGGGGTTGGGTGGTTTGGTACACCAAGGCGTCGTTGTTGAACGCCCAATACGCTTCTGCGTTGTCTCCGCCAAACGTCAGTTGTCGCACGTTGGCGAGGTGGACCTCTTGGTCGTACGCCAACGAAGGCGCTTCAGACACGTCCGATTCAGCAGGAACATGCTCGGGCGACGTGCATTGGGTCAACAAGACGACAGCAAGGAGGCCAAATGCGGCAGAGGGAGCTATCATGCGGCGAAAGTAGCTGGAACGCGACCGCGCGATGTCGTAGTTTTGTCATTCGGTTGACTTCGTCGCCTCGCTTTGGTGGGGAGGAAAGTCCGGACAACGCAGGGAACCACACTTCTTGAAAGGGAAGGCGCGTCCAACGGGACGTGACAGACAGTGCCACAGAGATTTAAACCGCCGATGGCCCTCGGGCACAGGCAAGGCTGAAAAGGTGGGGTAAGGGCCCACCAGCGCAAGGGTGACCTTGCGGCTTGGGTAAACCTTGTGGGTTGCAAGACCATGTAAACTGGCGATTGAGGGCGTCCCGTCCGAGTCAGAGGGTAGGTCGCGTTAGATCAATGACGAAGCCCCTCGGGGAACAGAATCCGGCTTACACCGAACCTGAAGGGAGATGCGGAAACGCGTCTCCCTTCTCCATGCAATATGGTGTTGTTTGTATTGCAAAAATGAATCATCATACATTTGTCCTGCAACGGCCCGTCCTTGCACCTCTCTCCAAGTTTCATTTTGTTTTTGCCATCCATGACAAAAATTGAGTTTTCAGCCAAGGAGGCGGCCAGTCTCCAAGCCCATTTCGCCCGCGAAAAGGAGCGCTTGACGACGGAATTGGCCCACGTCCAATTGATGTTGTCCAAGTTGGGCGCGCCTGCCAAGAAAGCGACCACCAAAGCAGGGCACACACCCAAAAAGCGCGGACCCAAGAGCATCTGGGGTGCGTTCATCCTGAAGCGACTGCGTGCGCGCAACCGTCCCATGAGCTACGACGAACTTATCGCAGACGCCATGTCGATTCACAAAATTCCCCAAGCGAGGCTGAAGTCGGCGAAAGCAAGCATTTTGAACAGCGCTTTCCGGTTGCGCACCGTGCACGGTAAGATTGTCACCGTGGGCCGGCCCGGCAAGAAGGACAAGCTGGTGGTGTTGACCAAGTGGGTCGAAGAAAGCGGCGCACTGAAACCGGAACATGCCAAGGCGTTCAAATCCATCATGGGGGGCAAAGCCGCTCGAGTGGACATGGCGGGCATCCCTGCAAATCCATATCCCGACGACGAGGATTGACCAACCGTCTGGCGTACAGCAAAGAAAAAAGGGACGCCTTCGGGCGTCCCTTTTTTGTGTGCAGATGTTCCTCGGTCAGCCCAAGAAGGGGTAGCGGTAGTCGGTGGGAGACACCAAAGCCTCCTTGATGGTACGAGGGCTCACCCAACGGAGAAGGTTGAGGTAGGAACCTGCCTTGTCGTTGGTTCCAGAGCCGCGGGCTCCACCAAACGGCTGCTGCCCCACCACAGCCCCGGTGGGCTTGTCGTTGAGGTAGAAATTTCCTGCCGCATTTTCCAGCTTCTTGGACGCCAAATCCAACGCGTATCGGTCGTTGGAGAACACGGCGCCAGTCAAGGCGTATTCAGATGTGTTGTCCACCAAATCGAGCACTTGTTCAAAGGCATCGACCGAAGCGTCGTCGTAGACGTGGATGGTCAACACTGGACCAAAGATCTCTTCCACCATGGTCTTGAAGTGCGGGTTGGCCGTTTNAATGACCGTGGGTTCCACGAAGTATCCCANAGTGTCGTCGGTGCCGCCCCCTGCCACAATTCGTGCGTCGTCGGCCGANTTCGCAAAGTCGATGTACGANTTGATCTTGTCGAACGATTTCCGGTCGATGACCGCGTTGATGAAGTTGCCGAAGTCTTCAGGCGACCCCATCTTGAGGGTGGTCATTTCAGTTTTCAGCTCTTCCTCGAGGGCAGGCCACATGGAGGCGGGGATGTACGCGCGGGACGCGGCACTGCACTTTTGGCCCTGGAATTCAAATGCACCCCGGATGAGGCCCGTGGCCACTTCCTTCACCCCAGCACTGGGGTGGGCCAGCACGAAGTCCTTGCCGCCGGTCTCACCCACGATGCGGGGGTAGCTCCGGTACAGCTCGAGGTTCTCGCCGATGGTCTTCCACAAGTGACGGAACACGCCGGTTGAGCCTGTGAAGTGCAACCCTGCAAAGTCGCGGTGCTTGAACACCACGTCTCCTGCGACGGGGCCGTCGCAAGTCACCATGTTGATCACGCCGTCGGGCAATCCTGCCGCTTGGAAAATCTCCATGATGACTTGGGCGCTGTAGACTTGGGTGTCGCTGGGTTTCCACACCACGACGTTCCCCATGAGGGCCGCCACAGCCGGCAAGTTGCCGGAAATGGCGGTGAAGTTGAATGGCGTGATGGCGAAGACAAACCCCTCCAAGGCACGGTATTCCAACCGGTTCCAAATGCCGTCTGCGCTTTCGGGCTGCTCCGCATGAATTTGCTGCGCGTAATACGCGTTGAAGCGGAGGAAATCTGCGAATTCGCAGGCCGCGTCAATTTCGGCTTGGAAACAGTTCTTGCCCTGGGACAACATGGTCGCCGCGTTGATCTTGGCGCGGTAGGGTCCTGCAATCAAATCGGCGGCCTTCAAGAACACCGCCGCGCGATGCTCCCACGGCAAAGAAGACCACGCTGGACGCGCCGCCAAGGCCGCGTCGATGGCTGCCTGCACATGGCTGGCGTCGCCGTAGCTGAAGTGGCCGAGGACTTTTCCATGCTCGTGAGGCGGGGTCATGGCGCGCTTGTCGCCGGTGCTCACTTGGTCAGCACCGATGTACATGGGGACCTCGATGGGCTCTTGGTTGTACATCTCGGCGTACGCTTGTTGCAAGGCTTCGCGCTCGGGTGAACCAGGCGCGTAGCTCAGCACGGGCTCGTTGATTGGGTAGGGGACATTGAAAGTTCCGTGGGCCATGGTGTATGATTTGTGGTGGCAAAACTAACACGGGCGCGCTGTGGTTTAATTTTGGCAGCATGAAGTACTGCTTGGTTGGCGCAATCGCCATGATGGGGTGGGGCATGGTGGCCAAGGCCCAAACCCCGGTGTTGAACGAGATGATGTCCTCCAACCAATTGGCGCACTTCGACGACTTCTTTGAATCCGACGATTGGGTGGAGATCTACAACCCTGGCGGGTTGTTGGATTTGGCAGGTCACCACATCTCGGACGACCCCTCCAACCTGACCAAGTACACGTTCCCCGACTCAGACCCAGGAAGCACGTTCATGACGCCTGGTGACCACTTGTTGGTGTGGTGCGACAACGACAGCGTCCAAGGGGTGTTGCACGCCAATTTCAAACTGAGCGCAGAGAACGAGGGGGTGTGGTTGACCGCGCCCGACGGCGTCACTGTGTTGGATTCCATTGTCTACCCTCCACAGCAAACCGACGTCAGCTTTGGGCGGGCCTGCGACGGTTGCGAAGAATGGGTGTACTTCAACGTGCCCACGCCGGAGTCTGCCAATGTGGATGAGGTGCTTCCCACGCCGGCGCTGTACTTGAACGAGGTGCTTCTGGACAATTCCAACGTCTTGATCGACGAGAATGCAGAGCTGGATGCGTGGATTGAGGTGTACAACCCCAATGCGTTTCAGGTGAACCTGGGCGGGTACACGTTGTCCTCGTCGCTTGGCGACACCTTCTCGTTGCCCACAGACAACCCGGTGGAAACCATGGTGCCCGCGGAAGGCTTCTTGCTCTTGTGGATGGACGGCCAGCCTGGTCAGGGCGGCCATCACTTGGGTTGGTCGGCGGCCAATGCAAACCAAACATTCACCCTCACGGGGGCAGACGGCGCGGTGGCAGACACGTGGGAGGTTCAAACCTCGTTTTCGAACGTGAGTTTTGGACGCACCACGGATGGCGCCCCCTCCACGACATGGTTTGACACGCCCACGCCAAGGGTGACCAACGCCTTGTTGGTGGTGCCTCCTGCGAATGTGGTGATCAACGAATACATGACGTTCAACGTCAACGGCGAGACAGACGACCAAGGTGAATTGGAAGATTGGGTGGAGATCCACAACAAATCCACTGTGCCCATCGATCTGGCAGGGTACTACCTCACGGACAGGTTGAACAACCCCACCAAGTGGCGCATTCC
>PBWG01000125.1 GCA_002729115.1 Crocinitomicaceae bacterium
GCATTGTGGAGGACACCCATGGCGGACAGGTGTTCGTCGACTGGACCGAGCCTGGCCAAGGCACCCGCTTCAAACTCGTGTTTCGAGCCTAGCTTAACGCGCCAACAGCACGCGGCCGTGCTTCACGTCGCGGGTCCAAATCCCGTCCTGAATCGCCCCCCACTTCAACACGTAAGTGTACCATCCGTCTGGCAAGAAATGGTCCCCTCCGCCGAGGTCGTAAGCGCCGCCGTCCCACGGCGTGTCCGGGTCGTTGGTGGACCACACCTGTTGCCCCCAGCGGTTGAAGATCTTGAACGAGAATTCCGCCCAATCGCAGGTGCTCACAATCCTGAACCCTTCGTTCACCCCGTCGCGGTCTGGGGTGAACGCGGTGGGCACCCAGATGTGGCATCCGCAGTATTCTTCTTCCACCTCCGCCAAGGCCACATGCGAACCACATGCGTTGGTGACGGTCACGAAGTGTTCCCCGCCCGCAACAGGTGTCGTCATCCCAGAGAGCCCCTCCGTGTCCCACACCACGCTGAATGGGATTTCGTCCACGTCGCTTCCCCCAATTGAAAAGACTTCCACGCGCGCCAGGGTGGAATCGCCCATGCAGATCAAGTTGTCGTCGGGCGTGGCCGCGGCCGTCAGGCTGGGCCAAACCTCAAGGTTCATGTTGTGCGTGGCGTGGCACCCCGTGGCGTTGTCCCGAACCTCCACTTCGTAGTCTCCCTCGGCGAAGGCGTCGTATCCCGCGGTGGCTGGTTCTCCGTTGACGGACCACACCCACGACCCGACCGCAGGGGTGGTTTGGGTGGGCCAAATGAACTCATGAGGCCCTTCTAGCTCACATCGAACCACGCTGTCGGGGTGGCTCCCCACAAAAGGCGTGGGCCACCAGGTCACGTGTGCCGTGTCCGTTTCCGTGCAAGCCCCCAACGTCACGGTGGCCACAAACGGCCCTCCCCCCATGGAGCTGACGACGTACAATTCATTGTCGGCTCCGCCCACGTTCCAGGAAATGTTGTCCATGGGTTGGGTGATGCTGAGCACTGTCGCGTTGTTTTCACATAAAGGTTCGGGGTCAAGCAACCCAGTCGCGATGGGAGGAAGCATGGGGTAGGTGAGGCTCAATGCATTTTCGCACCCATTCTCTCCGACCAGGTTGACGGTGTACGTGC
Source organism: Crocinitomicaceae bacterium (assembly GCA_002729115.1). Taxonomy (GTDB): domain Bacteria; phylum Bacteroidota; class Bacteroidia; order Flavobacteriales_D; family Sanyastnellaceae; genus UBA11663. The sequence goes on from PBWG01000125.1 coordinate 1,167, forward strand.
CCGGCCCAGCCTGGTCCAAATTGAACGTTCCTGCCGGCAAACTCCAGTTCTCTAAGAAGGCATTGTCTTCCAATTCCAAGGCCACGGTTCCTACGCCTTCCCAACAGAGCGAAGGCGGCGTGGCTTCCAGCTGCCCTTGAGGCAAGGCCAGGACGTCCACAGCGATGGATTGTGGTTCAGACATGCACCCGTTGATGGAGGCCGAGGCGATGTAGTCGCCCGAGCTCGTCACGCTCAGGAAAGGAGAGCTCCCCACCTCCCACTCAGGACTTCCACCCTCCGTGGCCAACGCTTGCAGCGTCAGCGGTTCGCCTGCACACACTTCGAGGGGGCCCACAACAGGCTCCCCTTGCAACGCGAAGCTGACCTCAGGGATGGCTTGGAACAACACGTCGACTTGCAATGCGGTTTGGCACCCTTCGATGGAGGCAACCACCTCGTGGATTCCTGGCTCGGTCGTCACTGCCGTCAAGCCCTCGACGCCGTCCCAAGTCACGGTGGCTTCAGGGGCGGCAGAAGCGGCGAGCTCAGCCTCGGTGCCACCGCACACCACGAGGTTGGGGTCCACCAGCAGTTCCAGCTCCGGCCCAGGAGCGTCGGTGACGTCGATTGCACCCGAGGCTGGGCACCCTTGGTCGTCGGTGCCGAGCAACCCGTACGTGCCCGCCTCTGTGATGGCCAGTTGGGGCTCCCCATTGTCCGCCCACACGGCTGAGGTGGCGGGCATGAGCGGCTCTGCGGTCAAGACCAACTCATCGCCGAGACACACTTCCCAAGGCCCTTCAGGCCCAGCTGTGACGGATTCGGGATGGGTGGTGTAGTCGGCTTCCACCAAGCAAAAGCGTTGCTGGTTGCCCACAGCGCCTCCTGTGGACGCCACAAACCCCCAATGCACGAGTGGGTTGCCGCCAAAGAAGGTGGCCGCAATGTTTCCCGTGTACGTCAACCTGAGGTCGCCGTCGAAGTACACTTCCAAGGTTTGTGTGCTGGATTCCCACACCACCCGAAACGGAAAGTCTTGGCCGTTTTCGATGTTGGACAACATGCTGTGCGCTTNCACCGGGCCTTCCACGTTGTGAAAGATGGACCCGTCGCTGGTCAACGCGATGTGGTCGTACCANGGGTCGCCGACGTCTCCGTTCTGCCACGTGTCCATTTCCACGGCCAGCGAGGGGTTGAATGGGCCATTCTCGTACCCGATGGATCCGCCCGTGGACCCGATGACGTTGTTGCCCACGCCGAATGGCTGGAGCACGAAGACGATGCCGTCCGCACCGTCCGCGTCGGTGGTCCCAAAATTCACCGTGAATTCGAGGTCGAAATCCGCCGCCAGGTTGAGTTGACAATCGTGCCATGCGGCGCCCCGCTGGTTTTGTGACGTGTTGGTCAACCGAATGCATCCGGAAGGCTCCTGCACTGCGCCTTGCACCAAATTCCATTGCGCGCTTGCCTCAGCCGGGCCAAACACGCCGGCAAGGAGCAAGCAACAGGAGATGAAAACGCGCATCAAGAGATCGTGGAGTTGAAGAGCGCTGCAAGTTCGCCCGCAAGGGCATGCCTTTCGCACGATGCACGGAAAGATTCGTCGGGCGCAGGGGAGGGGTGTTGGAGCCATGCCGCAATTCGACGTGGTCCATCAGGCGCATCGTGGGGCACAAACACCACGCCCCATGTGGCACACAGGTCCTCGAGGTCGCCTTGTGCCGGCCCGACGACAAGCATCGGGCGGCCCGCGGCCAGGCACTCGAACATCTTTCCAGGGGTGGAAGCCTTGGCCGAGTCGCTGTTGTTGTGGACGACAACCAACGCGTCGCACGCGTGCATGACTTGGATGGCCTCAGCGTGGGACAGGTCGCCTTTCCAGTCGAGCTCCACACCAGATTGGTCCATGCTTGCGCGCACGTCGTCGGAGAGTTGTCCACCGGCTTTCAGCACCCAATCGGACCCTCCAAGGGCGCTCCAAAGCGCTGGGGCGTTCCTCGCCCCGTACAACGCGCCAAAGTGGCCGAGCACGGGTTTGTCGTTGGAGGCAGGCGCAGGCGGGTTGTCAGGAAAATCATCCCTGTCCCAGCCGTTGGGGATGACCGCACCCTTGGAGGCGTCGTCCAAGCCAATTTCTTGCAGCGCCCCCGGCGAAGTCACCAGGATGCGGTCTGCGGAGGCCACGACGGCGCGCTCCATCTTGGCGATGAGACGCCGGGCCCGAGGGCCCAATCCGAAGTCGTCCAGGTAGTCCATGGTCGACCAAGGGTCCCTGAAGTCGGCCACCCAGGGCAACCCTGTGGCCCGCTTCAGCGCAAGGCCGATGAGGTGCATGCTGTGCGGCGGGCCGGTGGTGACGATGAGGTCCACGGGCTCGTGGCGAAGCCTGGCGAGGACCTTTCGCGTGGTGGGCTTCACCCACCCCACGCGGGCGTCGGGCACGAACACGTTGCCGCGCACCCATTTGACCAGCCGCGAGGCCAGCGAATGGGAGGACGACCGGTCGGCGCCAAGACGAGACGCGCTGCCTTGAAGTCCCAATGCGGAGAGGGCGCGCGTGGGTTCCCACACGGGAAAGGTCCACACTTCCACCCCGTCGTGGACGTCACCCAGCAGCGAGGAATCGGTCACCGGGACGTCGGGGTTGGAGGGGGTCACCACGACCGGGTCCCAACCGAAGTCGGGGAGCAGTTTGGCGAACTTGAGCCAGCGCTGGACGCCGCCCCCACCGGACGGAGGCCAGTAGTAGCTGACCACGAGAACCCGCTTGCGTTGGCGGTTTTGAGGTAGCTTGCCTTCAGTGTCCGACATGCCTCAAATCTACGTCCACATTGGACTGCCCAAGACGGCGACCACCACCCTGCAGACGCACGCGTTTCAGCATCACAATGGGTGGGCATATTTGGGAACCTGCACACCGCGCTTGCTGAATGCTGACCCCACGTTCAAGGTGTTGGAGGCCTATGTGCAACGGGGCGAGGGATCGGTGTCTGTGGTGCACGAGGCCTTGGCGAATCGACTGGAACGGGAAGGCAAGCCCCTGATGGTCAGCGAGGAAAATTTCAGCCTCGGGGCGTTTCAAGGTTATCCGAGTGGTCACCCGCTCTCGGAGACGAGGTCGGCCAAATGGGCTCGTCTTGCTCAGGCGATGGAGCCGTTTCGAAGCCTCACGTTGGTCAGCCTGAGGCCCTTCCGCGCCTCGGTGTTCTCGGCCTACGTGGAATACCAAGAGCAATGGTCCAAGGACGGACGCGGCCCTGTGGATTTGGTGAAGCAGGGTGACGTCATGGGGATGTACAGGACGTCGACGTTTCGTGAGGAAGTGGCGTCTCACTTCGGGGCGGACGTCCACGCCTTGGCCTTTGAGGACGTGATCAAGGGCGACGTGGCGTTTCCGGGGTTCAGGTGGGACTCCGAGGGGAACATCCCCAACACCAGGCAACATCCAAGGGCTGAAGGAGGTGTGATCCGCGAGGTCGTGCGCAAGCGACCTTTGATGCCCCTGGCAAGGGCGGCGGCCCCGAGCATGCCTGGCCTTGCCCAAGCGTTGTGGCGGGTTCGGTGGGCAGAACGCGTCATGGTCCAGCGTTGGGACGAGGAGATTTGGGAAGCGTTGTCGGAGTTGGAAGCCGAAAGCGAGGCTGCGCGCGAAGCGTGGCTCCGTTCAACGGTCGCGACGGAGCAGGACCAACCAGTCTGACACGCGCAAGAGGCGCAAGTTTCGGACGCCCTCCAATTTGTGCCACCGCGTGTTGGCCTCCACCCTCGCCAGCCGCGTGCGGGTGGCGTGCATGGCCGCTTGAATCCACGCGTCTTCGGGATGACGATCACCATGCGCTTCGAGCGCACGAAGCAGCGCTTCGGCGTGCTGCTTCACCTTGTCCAAGCCTGGAGAGTTCGGGTCGTGAAGGGCGCACATGCCGGCAAGAACTTGATGCGCTCCGTTGGTGAGCCCTGGCGTCAGTTCTGCGGCATCGGCATGGGGCAAGAGCATGTGGATGGCATGCTGGTGCATGGAGACGTAGCGCTCCAGCCTGGCTTGGGCCCCGTTTTGGGAGGTGTTCTGGCCTTCCATCCGGTAGTACACCGCACAGAAGGGGTCGTTCGCGAACGTGGCACCATGCCGGGCTAAGGCCAGCCAGAGGGCGTAGTCCTCGGCGAGGTGGTGGCCCTCCTCATACGGGTGGTCCTGCAAGACCTGGGTGCGCGCAGCCACAGTGGGATGGTTCAGGCCAGGGGCCCAAAGCA
>PBWG01000126.1 GCA_002729115.1 Crocinitomicaceae bacterium
GACTTCGGGGTGATGGCCCTGGCGTTGATCGTGGTGGGCGTCGTCGAAATCTTCGCCCAGGTCGGCATCGGCCCCTCCATCGTGCAGTTCCCCCAACTCACGCCCCAGCACGTGTCCTCTGCGTGGTGGTTCAGTGCGCTTCTTGGGCTGCTGTTTTTCGCGGCCATGTACCTCGCGGCGCCTGAATTCGCCCACCATTACGACACCCCGGTGCTGCAGCCCGTTCTGCGCTGGATCTCCCTGAGCTTCGTCATTTCAGGGTTCAGCGTGGTGTCCCGAAGTCTGCTGGTCCGCGACATGAATTTCAAGGCCCTCACCCAATGCGCCCTGACAGGCATGGTTCTGGGCAATTTGGTGGTGGGCTTGGGGCTGGCGTTTGCCGGTGCGGGCATTTGGGCCTACGTGGCCGCCCTGCTGGTCCAAAACCTGGTGCTCAGCGCCGGTTACATTTGGCTTGCCCGCATCCCTGTCTCTCAAGGATGTCAGCCTCAAGCGCTAAGCTCCTTGCTCGGCTACGGAACGCGGAGCACCGCCTTCAACTTGCTCACCTACACCGCCTCCAAAGTGGACCTGTGGTGGGTGGGAGAATCCTTGGGCACAAGGGCCACGGGCATGTACGACCGCGCTGTTCACCTGATGGGGCAGCCCATCACCGTGCTGGGCAAACTCGGCGACAGCGTCTTGTTCAGTGGCCTGTCCAGCCTGCAAGACAACTTGCCAGAAATGCAGCGTGTGGTGCTTCGAGGCATGCACTTGATTGCGCTGGCCACCTTGCCCCTCACCGTGGCGCTGGTGTGGCAGGCCGAGGGCGTCACATGGCTGTTCCTCGGATCCCAGTTCAACGAATCGGCGCCCATCGTTCAGGTGTTGTTTGCCGCCGTGGCGTTCCGCGCCTTGACCAAGCTGGGCGACGCCAACATGCGGGCCTTGGACGGACTCACGGCAGGCATCGCCATCAAGGTGGTGTTCCTGGCCGCCATCGCTGGAGGTGTGTGGTGGAACTTGGATCAAGGACATGGCACCGTGGGTGCTGCAAAGGCCGTGGTCCTGGCGTCCATGCTTCAATGGTTGCTCACTGTGGGGTGGATGTCGGTTCGGCTGAAATTGCGGTTGTTCCCTTTGCTCCGCGCCTTGCAGGGAGGCCTCTTCCTTTCCGTCGTGGTGGTTGCCCCCATGGCGATGCTTGCTTGGACATGGTGGGCCGAATCTGCCCTGTCTGCTGGGCTGGCGATGGCCATCCTTGTGTGGTTTCCAGACCTCAGCTTGCCCCTAGCCTTGGACCAACAAGGGGACCTTCGGCGGCAGGTCGCTGCGAAGCTGCCCAACTCCAGTCTCCGCCGCCGTTGGATGCATTGAACAAAACCGCAATCTCGGGCGTTTCTCCCCCATGAACATGACCACCATCTTCGCTTCTGGCGCGTTGGTCCTTGGCGCCGCAGGCCTTTTGGCTTGGAAGACCTTCAACACCAACACTTGGCACAACCCCACCCCAGGCATGGCATCTTTCCACGACCTCAGCGCCACCACTTTGGAAGGCGACGACTTTGATTTCAACCAGCTCAAGGGCAAGCGCGTGCTCATCGTGAACACCGCGTCACGTTGTGGGTACACCCCGCAGTACAAGCCGCTGGAGGAATTGCACGACATGTACAAAGACCAAGGCTTGGTCATCCTCGGCTTCCCTTGCAATCAGTTTGGCATGCAGGAGCCAGGCACGTCGTCCGACATTCGGGAGTTTTGTTCTCGGAACTACGGCGTGAGCTTCCAGATGATGTCCAAGGTGAAGGTGAAAGGGGACGGCCAGCACCCGGTGTACGCATGGCTGACCCAAAAAGACCTCAACGGCGCTGGCGACCACAAAGTCCGTTGGAATTTCCACAAATTCCTGGTGGACGGCGAAGGCCAACTGGTGGCCGCGCTTGGAAGCGGTGCCGATCCCCTGGGCGACGAAATCAAGACGTTCGCGGCGGGCGAATGACCCCCTTCCCCGCCACTTACAACGCTCCTGCAAAAAAGGCACGCCCGCGCGTGCCTTTTTTCATGGCTCCGTTCTCCACAAACGCACCCCATTCTTGGGAAAACTCAACCCACTCAGGGGTGCGCCCAGTTCTCGCCCTTTCTGACCTTTGATTCAACCTTAAACCGTACCCATGTCGCACGTGCACAATTTTTCCGCAGGCCCCTGCATCCTGCCTCAAGAAGTGTTGGAACAAGCCTCCCAAGCGGTGAAATCTTGGGACGACCACGGCCTGTCTTTGGTCGAAATGTCCCATCGCAGCAAGGCCTTTGTCGCCGCCATGGAAGAATGCCGAGCGTTGACCAAGGAACTCCTCGGACTGCCCGACCGCTTTGACATCTTGTACCTCCAAGGAGGGGCCAGCTTGGCGTTTTTGACGTCGGCCATGAACTTCTTGCCCGAAGGCGGCCAAGCGGCCTACGCCGACACCGGAACATGGTCCGCGAAAGCGATCAAGGAAGCCAAGCACGCAGGCCGTGTGAACGTCGTCACGTCGTCCAAAGAGGACAACTACAACCACATCCCTGACGTGGGCGAAGTCGATGCGGAAAACGCGTACCTCCACATCACCACCAACAACACCATCTTCGGCACGCAATACGCCCAGATGCCCAAGTCCAACGTGCCTCTTGTGGCCGACATGAGCTCCGACGTCTTGAGCCGGACGTTTGATGCTGAGCCATTTGCCTTGATCTACGGAGGTGTGCAAAAGAACATGGGCCCTGCGGGCGCCGTGATGTACGCGGTGGACCGTGAGCGTCTCGGCCAAGCCGGACGAAACATCCCCTCCTACTTGGACCTGGACGTTCAATTGGGCAAGGACAGCATGTTCAACACGCCCCCGGTGTTCTCGGTGTACACCACCCTCTTGACCCTGCGTTGGCTCAAGGCCCAAGGCGGGGTGGCGGCCATCCAAGCGCGAAACGAGGCCAAGTCCGCGTTGCTCTACGGAGAAATCGACCGCAATCCGCTCTTTGAAGGCCACGCCAAGGAAGGCAGCCGTTCCCACATGAACGCCACGTTCCGCTTGCTGGACGACAGCCACGCGGCTGCGTTTGACAATGCGTCGAACCAAGCCCACATCAACGGCCTGAAAGGCCACCGCAGCGTCGGCGGATACCGCGCCTCCATGTACAACGCCCTCCCCCTGGAAAGCGTCCAGGTGTTGGTCGACGTCATGGCTGAATTTGAACGCACCCACGGATAACTTTTGACCCCATGAACATCCTTGCCAACGACGGAATCAGCCCTTCAGGCGCCGCAGCCTTGACCGCGGCCGGGCACACGTTGCACACCGACTTTGTCGACGCCGACCGACTCGAAGCCTTCATCCACGAGCACGCCATCGACGGGGTGCTCGTGCGGTCGGCCACCAAGATTCGCCAACCCCTCATCGACGCTTGCCCCAGCTTGAAATTCATTGGCCGTGGCGGGGTCGGCATGGACAACATCGACGTGGAGTACGCACGTGGGAAAGGCCTGACCGTGTTCAACACCCCTGCGGCCAGCTCGCAGAGCGTGGCGGAGCTGGTGATGGGACACCTGTTCTCCTGCGCGCGCTTCTTGGCCGACAGCAACCGCCAAATGCCCGGGCGCGGCGCCGAAGAATTCAAGACACTCAAAAAAGCCTACGGCAAAGGCACTGAGCTGCGGGGCAAAACCCTGGGCATCGTGGGCTTCGGCCGCATTGGCCGGTCGCTGGCCAGCTACGCCCTGGGCTGCGGCATGAATGTCATTGCCCACGACCCGTTCGTGGACCACGGCAAAGTTGAATTGACCGTCGGCGGACAAACTTTGACGGTCGATTGCCCACTNCACAGCCTCGAAGNTGTGCTGGCGAACGCCGACATGGTGAGCATCCANGTGCCTGCCCAAGCCGACGGCAGCGCCGTGATTGGCGAGGCGCAACTGAAGGCCATGAAGCCGCANGCCATCCTGGTGAATGCCGCGCGCGGCGGGTCCGTGGACGAGNACGCCTTGATGGCGGCCTTGGACGCAGGCGAGATTGCTGGGGCAGGCTTGGACGTCTTCGTGGGGGAACCNGCGCCGCGTGCCGACCTCTTGGCCCACCCCAAGGTGGCCTTGACTCCGCACATTGGGGCGGCCACAGGGGAAGCCCAAGACCGCATCGGCCTTGAATTGGCCGCCCAAATCGATGCGCTTGCATGACTGAGCGTCGCCCCCTGATGACGCCTTTGGCCGCGGTGACCCCACCGCGACACATGGCGCATTTGGTGGCGTCCCGGTCGTATTTGAGCTACCAGAAAGACGAACTGCGGGACAAGCTCAAGCACAACCCGTACTCCTACATCCAGGTCATCAACCCCGACGCGTCAAGGGACATCGACACGCCGCGTGGCACTCCTGCGTTCTTCGAGGAAGTCCGCGCGGAATACGACGCCTTCAAATCGAGGGGTTGGCTGGTCGGGGCTGAGGAGCCTGAGTGGCTTGTGTACAAACAATCCACATCGAGCCACAGCTGGACTGGGGTGGTGTGCAACCTGGACCTGGCGCGCTGTGCCGAGGGTGGGCTGCGCACACATGAACAAACCCTCGCCTCCCGCGAGACCCTCTTCACGTCCTTCTTGGACGCCGTGGGCTTCCATGCCGAGCCCGTGCTCTGCGCCAAGCCGCAGGGCAGCGCAACCGCCCCAGCCTCCAGCAAGGTGATGGCCGAGACAACCTCGCAGCCTGCCCACACCGACTTCATGACGGCCGATGGGGTGCGGCATGAGATTTGGCGTGTGCCCATGCACAGCCCCTCCGGCAAAGCCTTCTCGGACACCTGGGGCTGCGAAGACGTCCTTTACCTCGCCGACGGCCACCACCGCTTGGCTTCGTCGCACCGGCTCCACAAGGCCAGGCCTGACTTGCCAGGCGCGGCGCACATCTTGGCCTTGGTGGTGCCAGAAGAGGACCTTACCATCCTCGGCTTTCACAAAGAAGTGCGCGACATCTCCATGACGCGTGAAAGCTGGCGCGAAGCCCTCGCATCGCTCCAAGGCACATGCGACGTGGCGCCGTCCAAGCATGGATGCGACGTCCCCCACGTGCCGGGTCAAATCACCTTGGCATTCCAAGGGGAATCCTGGACGCTCACCCGGCGGCCGGGGTGCGATGCGGCCACTGACGCCGACTGGGTCAACGTCCACATTCTTGGGAACATCCTTGGGATCGCCGACGCACGGCACGACAAGCGCCTCCGCCACCTGCCTGAACCACAGCGTCCCGAAGGAGGATGGCAAGCGAAGGCGGCCGCCCATCCCGACCGCATCCTCGTGCTGATTCACCCCATTCCGTTCTCGGACATCCGAGCCGTGGCCGATGCCGGAGGCACCCTCCCTCCGAAAAGCACGTGGGTGGAGCCCAAAATTCGAAGTGCTCTGTTCATCCACGAATTCAACGCCGCACCATGACGGGCCGTCATCCCGTGAAGGGCAACCTTCTCGCCGTGCAAGCCCAAGTGGACGAGCGTGCCCAGGAAGCCGGCCACGAGGTGCACTTGGTTGCCGTCAGCAAGACCAAGCCCGACGAAGACCTCCTGGCCGCCTACGGCGCAGGCCAGCGCGACTTCGGGGAGAACCGCGTGCAGGAATTGGTCGGCAAAGCGGGGCGGCTGCCCCAGGACATCCGGTGGCACATGATCGGCCACATCCAAACCAACAAGATCAAGGACTTCCTGCCCTGCGTGCATTTGGTGCACGGCGTGGATCGTGTGAAAGTCTTGGATGTGATGGAGCGGGAAGCGGCCAAATTGGACCGAACCGTCGACCTCCTGCTTCAGGTGCACATCGCGACGGAGTCGACGAAGTTTGGCTTCAGTCCGGAAGAACTCCACGACCTCGCCCAACCTGAGGTGTGGGAGGCGTACCCGCACTTGCGGCCGGTGGGATTGATGGGCATGGCCACCTTCACCGACGACCAAGTCCAGGTGCGTGGGGAATTCAAGTCACTTCGCACGTTTTTTCAGGACCTGCAGAACCCCATGGCAGCCGTCGCCTCAGCACGTGGGGCCGGTTGGCACACCCTGAGCATGGGCATGAGCGGCGACTGGCCCTTGGCCGTGGAAGAAGGCAGCACCATGGTCCGTGTGGGCAGCGCCATTTTCGGGGTGCGCAACACCCCCAAGCCATGACCTTCAAGGAGCTTCGTGCCCAATACGAACCTTGGTTTCAAGGTTGGCTCGTGTTGGCGCCGGTTGTCGGGTTTGGCAGCACCACCCTGGTCAAAAACCAACTGTACCGCGTCTGGAAGGTGAGCCACGGACTTACCGACAGCGTCTCAGCACAACAGGCCCGTGAGATGGGACTCAACCCGCCCGATTGGTCGGGTGCGGCCTGGTATGGCCTGGCGGCCGCTTGCCTTTTCACGGTGTTTTACATCTTGGCTGCCCGCACGTGGTCTCGGCACACCCCGCAAGAATCGGAGGACTGAGGCCGTACCTTCCGGTCCATGAAACGACTGTCTTCCCTCCTGCTCTGTTCCGCCGCGTGTTTGACCTCCGCGTGGGGCCAAACCCTCACCTCCATTGAAGCCGTCGAGTACGAGCCCAACAGCGACCGCTGGGTGGTGAGCAACGGCAGCAGCATGTTGGTGACGGCGGACGAAGGCGCGACGTGGAGCACCTTTGGAAGCGGCGGCGCCACCCACGGCATGGAAGTGGTTGGGTCGACGTTGTTCGCGATCCAAAACAACGTGCTCCGCGCCTACGACGTGGTGACTGAAGACCAAATCGGTTCGGTCATTCCGATTGGCGTCACGTTCCTCAACGGGATGGGCAGCTACAGCAACAGCGATGGGGATTTTCTGGTGGTCAGCGACTTCGGCACTGGACGCATCCTGAAAGTGGACGTGACCGACCCCACAGACATGCAAGTCAGCACGCTGGTGGGCAACACCGGCACGACGCCCAACGGCGTCACCGTGGTGGACCAAACGGCGTACGTTGTGAATTGGGGCGGCAACGCCTCTGTGCTGGCCATCGATGTCGAGACGGGCGAACAAAGCACCGTCCTGGGCAACTCCGGACTGGGCAACTGCGACGGCGTCGACCACGTGTGGGGAAGCTTTGTGGTCAGCTCATGGTCTCCCCAGCGGCTTTCCTTGTTCATCATGGACGACGAAGGCACATGGTCCGAGGGCGAAACCCTGGTGCAAGGCAGCCCCTTGAGCAACCCGGCCGACCTCAGCATCAACACCGCTGGCGACACCTATGCGGTGGCGTGCAGCGGCAACAACACCGTGTACTTCGGCAACCTGATGGACTGGAACGACGTGACCGAATGGACCGCACCCTTCGACACACACGCTGCCTGGGCGGGGGTGCAATTGGAATTGAGCCAAGCTCAAGACGGCCAATGGACGTTGCGTGGGTTCGACTTGCAAGGACGTCAGCTGGGTTCGCACCAAGTCACCCTCGCTCAAGGCACCACCCGCCTTTCCCAGTCAGACCTCGGCGCATGGCTTGGACACGCCCCGTTGGTGGAAGTCACCTTCCAACCCCAAGTCGCGCACGCCGGAACGTTCCGAACCACGCTCAAGCAAACGGTCGTTCGTTAAACCGGATCCACGTCCACGGTCAGGCGAAGGCGCTTCCAACGCGCGTCCTTTTGAAATTCTTCCAAGTCCGCCTCGAGCAGCGGGCGGTATTGCTGAGGCGACAAGCTTCGCTCGAACTTCAGGGTGAGTTGGCGGATGTGCAGGTCGTTGATGCGCGCCAAGGCCGGCGTGTCTGGCCCAATGACCCGGTCCCCAAACCGCTGGTGCA
>PBWG01000127.1 GCA_002729115.1 Crocinitomicaceae bacterium
CGTTGACTGGTCAACTCTACGTGCAAGTCTTCCCGAACGGGGTGGGTGCGGACGCTGAGTACCTGACGTTGAGCTTCGGCGCGCCTTCTTGCGGATGTACCGACGACAGCCTGGCTCCAGACGGAACGTATGCAGCTTGCAACTACAACGACGGTGCCACTTACGACGATGGGTCTTGCACCTATTCTGAGGATCCGATCCGCAACTGCGACGGAGAGTGCTACAACGACTTCAACGGCGACGGCATTTGCGATGAAGAAGATGTCTTTGGTTGCATGGACGCTTCATTGAATCCAATTGGTGGCTTCAACGCCTGCAACTACAGCCCAGACGTCACAGTTGATGACGGAAGCTGCGAGTACGTCGATGCTGTGCCTTGTTTCGAATACAATGAAGAAACTGGAGGGTACGATCCTGTCATGATTGTGGCGTTCGACTGCGACGGCAACATCTTCCCAGAGTTTGATGCCAACGGCAACGGAGTGCCAGACGGTTGTGAGGCTGTCGGTTGCACCGATCCAGCGGCGGCCAACTACGACGACGAGGCCAACGTGGACGACGGCTCCTGCTTGTACGGAGGCTGCATGTACGCTGATGCGTGCAACTTCGACCCTGAAGCAACCATTGATGACGAAAGCTGCGACTTCAGCTGCTTGACCACAGGTTGCAGCGACGAAGCGGCGATCAACTACGACCAGTACGCCGATGGCAGCGGAGACGACTCTTGTCTCTACATCGGCTGTCAGGACGACACTGCGTTGAACTACGACGCCTCGGCCAACTACCCAGGCGAGTGTGTCTACCTGGAGCCTTGCCCAGGGGACTTCACCGGCGATGGCGAAGTGGATGTGAACGACCTCCTCGACTTCTTCCAGTTGTGGGGCAACGTTTGCCCATGGGTGATCGAATACAACGACGCTCAAGAAGAGGCCGAAGAAGAGGAGCCTGAAGTTCTCTCTTCCGTGGTCGGTGAGTGCAGCTTGTTTGCCAACGGTCCCAACGCAACGTGGACCCATGTCATCACGCTGACCACACCCAACGACGCCAACAGCGGTGCAGCTCAGACGTTGTCCATCAACGTGACTGCTTTGCCTGAAGGTGGCGCGAACTATCGGGTCGCCAAGACCGTGGCGAACGGCAACTGGTTCAACGGCAACGCCCAACCGTTGTCTTTGGGTGAGAACACCATCACAGTGAATGCAGTCTCATTCAACCGCTCTGTGAAAATCCAGTTCAACAGCGGTGACATTGAGTTCGATGCACTGTCTGTGAATGGCGATGCACAAGAATGCGAATGAGTTGATCGCTTGATCAAACGACTTGAACGGGTCGCCTTTGGGCGGCCCGTTTTTGCGTTCAGCATGTTGTCGGGAAGGCCGTCAGGAGCATCAGCAAGTCGAACACGCTTACTGTGCCATCTCCATCCAAATCTCCTGGACACGGTGCCGGTTGGGTTTCGCACTGATTTGTGATGGTGTTCCAAAAAGTGCCTTCGGCGCACAGACTGCCTTGCAAGGCACCGATTGTCGGGGCAGTTGTGTTGGGAAGTGGCAGGCCAAAAAAGTCTTGTCCTCCATTATTGTGCAGAAAGTCCCAAGGGTCATCACTTCCGAAAATCAGCACGCCGTTGCTCAGGGCAGGACTGGCAGGAGACGGTTGGTAGTTCAGTTCTGACTGGACGGGGGTGTCGCTTGTGGCCAGGAATTGGGGCGACAGAAACAAGGCATTCGTCAGGAGGTCGTTGTCAAGGTCGATGCGCGCTGGAGGGTGAAACAGGTTGTGGCTCACGTTGAACACGTTGCCTTCGTCTTCAAGCAAAGTCGGAAGGACCTCGCCGCTCGCAGCCATGGACACCAGGTTGTTGCAAATCAGCACATCGCCCGCATCCGGCCACACGTAGATCTCAGGGTTGATGGACTCGTCGACGTACACCGTGTTGTTGTAGAAGAAGGAGCCTTGGCTGGGGCATCGAACTTGGTTGTTCCCGCAAAACGTCGAAAGCCAGAAGATTTTGCCCTTCTTGTTCCAAGGTTGTCCGTCTGGGTCCTCCCGGTGTCCGTCGTTGACGCTGATGTTGTACCTGTATCCACAATTGATGTTGTCCCCCAAAATCTCGGCGAACCCGCCCTCGTTGTTGAAGCTCAGGTTGTATTGAATGACAACGTCTTTGCAGCCGTAGTCGATGTGTGCACTGTACGAGTCTTGAGGGCCATGGGCATTCATCAAGCGGTTGTGTTGGATGACGACGCGCTCACATTTGAAGGGCCATGTGCCGCTTCCACGCGCCCACATGCGATCGTCGACGCTCGAGCCTGTGTGGTTGAACAGGCAGTGTTCCACGACCACATGTCTCGAACGATTGGGCACGAACCCTGAGCCACCTGTGTGCGTGAAGGTGCACCCAGTGATGTGGATGTTCTCGTGCTTGATGCTGTTGTTCCCTGCGAGGCCAAGCGGTTTGATCCACATGCCATAATGCCCAGTCCGTGTGAATTCAACGCCGGTCACCAACACGTCGTCGATGGTGTGAATTTGCCCATTCAAAGTGTCGGATCGGCTTTCAAGCTTGATGCCGTAACCCAAGTGAGCGTTGTCTGGGTTGGTTGGGGTGGGGTAGATGTCGTGAAGCTTGACATTTCGGAACACAAGGTTCTTCACAGTGGCCGCGTCGGCAACGACCTTGATGCCAAATCTCACGTTCTTGCCCGATCCCCAATCGTTGGTTTCGCCCAAAAACGTGGGCANTTTCTTCACCTCACCATNGTCATCAAGATGGGATGTTTGGTTGGTGAAAACCATGTCTTGGACAACAATGTGGCTGTCGTTGTAAATCAAAAGGGACGCTTGGTANCCGTCCCCGTCCAGAATGGGCCTGGGCNGGGAGTTGTCTCCATAGGCTCCAACGACGAGTGCCGCTCCTTCAGCCCCCGACCCCTTGAGGTGCAGCATGCCATGCCAAATTCCGCCCCGCTCAAACAAGATGCTGTCGCCTGGCAAGAACGTTTGCGCATTCAGCGCGTCCAAGGATTGCCAGGCATTCGTTGGAGACAACCCCGAGAGCGCGTCGTCGCCTGTGGGCGACACGTGGTAGGTTTGCTGGGCGTGGCAGGAGAGGATGCACCCAACCATGCCAGCCCAAGAGGCGCCACGCCTCAACAACATAGAGCAGCAGGTTGCACTTGGAGTGTGGAGGAGACTCATGCTTCTAATGTACCTTGGGACGTCCCCTGTGAATCAATCCATTGAAAGAGTTATGATCACCTCCTTGCGCATTTCCTCCTGCCTCGTCTGTTTGTTGTTGTCGTTTGTGATTGTCCCGACGTGCGCCACGGCGCAGATTGTCTACGATTGGCAAGACTCCAAGGAAGGGTGGGTTCCCGCCAGTGAATCCAACCTGGGTTGCAACCTCATTGAGCAGCCCGAGGCCATGGCCATGCGGGCATTCAACACGACCCCGGTCATGCGAAGTGGCACAGTCAATGAAAGCTTGGGCATCGACGCCGGCACGTACGACCGCGTTCAAATCACGTTGAGAAACCCCACCACGTCGGGCAACCCCAACGCGCGTCTGTTCGCCTACGCACCAGAAACCAACGCGTTCATGTGTCATTGGAATGTTCCTGTGGACACAGAGATGGAGGGATTCCAGACGTACACCTTGGATTTGACAAGCCCCCCCAACAGTGGGAGTGGCACGTTTGAAGGGACAGTGGGGCGCTTTGGTTGGCGCGGTCCATGGGGAGTTGCAAATGGAGACACCATCTACTGGAAACAAATGGTGGTTTACAATTCTGTGGGTTGCACCAATGCGGAGGCGTGCAACTACGCGCCTTATGCAGAAGTGGACAACGGCATGTGTGTCTTGGTGGGGGATTCGTGCGACGACGGAAACGACGACACAATCAACGACATGATCACAGCCGATTGCCTTTGCGCCGGGGAAGTGGACGACGTGCAAGACGCTCAGCCCTCCTTGTCCATCGGCATGGCGCCCAACCCAGCATCCATGGAATTGTGGGTGACGTCCAGCCTTGCCCTTGGCCGATTTCGGGTGTTGGATGCCCAGGGCAAGGTGTGCTTGACTGAACATTCCCAGTCGACCTCCACGGCCATTGATGTTTCTGGATGGTTGCCAGGCACGTATTTGTTGGAGACGCACCTGGGAGGAATTCCCCAAGTCCATCGCTTCATCGTTCATCGTCCTTGAGCCAGACATCGTGAGGTTTGCTCCTCAATCTGCGTGGAGGTTGCTGTCGGTCGTGGCGTTGGGATTCATGGTTTCATGCGCTCCCAGTGAGAAGGAGCATCTCAATGCCACACGGAATGTCCTGCTGTTGGTTGCGGATGATTTGAACTGCATGCTGGGATGTTATGGAGATTCCTTGGCATCGACCCCAAATCTCGACGCGCTTGCCTCTGAAGGTATCCGCTTCGACCAAGCCCATTGTCAATACCCGCTTTGTGGTCCGTCTCGCACAAGTTTTCTGACTGGACTTTACCCTTCTCAGACTGGAGTTCGGGAGAATCGCGTCATGCTTCGGGACGCCATGCCCGAGGTGGTGACCCTGCCTCAGTTGTTCCGGCAGCACGGTTACCACGTGACCCGGGTGGGCAAGCTTTTCCATTACGACAATCCTGGAGAAATCGGCACGTCGGGCCAAGACGACAATCCGTCGTGGGATGAAACGTACAACCCATCAGGACGAGACAAGCGCGAGGAGCACTTGATTCACTCTCTGGTCGAAGGAAAGTTCGGTGGGACTTTGAGTTGGTTGAGTTCCCAAGGAGACGAGGAAGAGTACACCGACGGGATGGTGGCTTCGTTGACCATTGAGAAGCTCCGTGCGCATGCGCAAGCCGAGCAACACTTCTTTTTGGCGGCTGGATTTTTCAGGCCTCACACGCCGTTTGTGGCACCTTCGGCCTTTTTTGAGCTGCATCCTCGGGAGGACGTGGTGGTTCCCGATTACGCGGATTCCAGTTTGTCGAAGTTGCCCTCGCCGTCCAAACGATCCATCCGAGGCAACCGTGTCCAAGTGGATTTGGCGCACGACACTGCGCAGATGGTGATTCAAGCGTATCGAGCTTCTGTGTCCTTTGTTGACGCACAAGTGGGAAGAGTGCTCAGGGCACTCAAGGAGACAGGACTTGAAGACAACACGCTGGTCGTGTTTTTAAGCGACCATGGCTATCACCTCGGAGAACATGGCCATTGGCAGAAGCAAACGTTGTTTGAAGAGGCAACGAGGGTGCCCTTCATCCTCAGAAACCCA
>PBWG01000128.1 GCA_002729115.1 Crocinitomicaceae bacterium
TGAAGCCACGGGGCTGGCCCTCGGGGACACGTTTTTCAGTGCCCACGGCCTCACGGACCAAACCGACATCCACACCAACCGGACCTTCACGGTGGTCGGCGTCATGGAACCGAGCGGCACCGTGGTGGACCAACTCATCCTGACCTCGATTCAGAGCATTTGGGACGTGCATGCCCACGACGGGGAGGAGGTCGATCCCAGCACCCGGGAAATCACCGCGATGCTGCTCAAGAAGCGCAACCCGTTGGCCGTGTTGACCATCCCCAACACGCTCCGCGACACCAACATGCAGGTCGCCTTGCCGGCGATTGAAGTCAACCGGATGACCCAGCAGTTTGGGCTTGGCACGGCGGCCCTGCGCGCCATCGCCATGCTCATCATGGCCTTGAGCTTCGCCAGCATCTTCATTTCCGTGTTGGACAACATCCGGGCGCGACGCCACGAGTTGGCGTTGATGCGCACCATGGGCGGCACCCCTCGCACGTTGTACACGCTGTTGCTGGTCGAAGGGGGGCTTCTGAGTGCAGGCGGCACGCTGTTGGGGTTGGTCCTGAGTCGCGTCGCCATGGTGGTGCTCTCGGCCTTTGTGGAGCAGCAGTTCCACTACAGCTTGAGCGCCATGATGCCGCTCCCAGGGGAACTGGCCTTGGCCACTGCCGCCATCGCTGTGGGGCTCGTGGCTTCCGCCATTCCAGCTGGGCGCACCTTGCGACTGGACATCAGCAAGACCCTCAGTGAGGCTTAACTTCGTCCTGATGAAACGAAGCAGCTTCTTGACGTTTGTCTTCTCCACCGTGGCGTTGGTCGCCGTGTCCATGATGGATTGGAGCAGCATGTGCCACCCTTCCGAGGCGGCGCAAGCCACGCAGGATCAGATTCGCCACGTCGGCGAGGCCAAACTGGCCAGCCTCGACCCCAGCCCCGTCGCAGCAGCGCCCGATCCAGCCGAAACCAAGGTGGTGTCGGACGAGGCGCTGGAAGAACTGACATGGCAAACGTTGAGCGACGTGGAGTTCACCGACGTCTACTTGGAAGAACTCGACGCGTACTACTGGATGCCCAAGTTTGGGGAATCGGTGGTGGCCTCCGAAGGCAAGGCGTTCTACATCACGGGCTACATGATTCCTGTGGACGTCGACGAAGACTTTTACGTCCTCAGCCGTTACCCCTTCGCCAACTGCTTCTTCTGCGGTGGGGCCGGGCCTGAATCCGTCATCGACTTGCGGTTCCCAGACAAGAGCGAGCGCGCTTACCAAACGGACGAGCGCCTGACCTTCAAAGGCACCTTGCGACTCAACTCCGACGACGTGTACCAGATGAACTACATCTTGGAAGGCGCTGTGGAGCACGAGCTCTGACCCTCACTCGAGGCTGGTGGCCTTGAGCCACTTCCGGTACGCGTTGAAGAGGCGCGAACGAGACACAAAGCCCACGTACCGTCCTCCCTCCACCACGGGCAAATTCCAGGCGCCGCACTGTTCGAATTTGGCCATCACGTCGTCCATCTTGTCCTCCCACTGCACCTCGGCCAGCGGCAGGGTCATGAGGTCCACCACGCGCAGGGTCAGGTACTGGTTTTGGTCAAACATCACCTGCCGGATGTCCTGCAAATCCACAATTCCCAGCAGCATGCCGTCGGCGTCCACCACGGGGTGAAGGTTGCGTTGGCTTTGGGCCACCACCTCCACGAGCTGGCCCAAATTCCAGTGGGCCTGCACCGGCAAAAAGTCCTGTTCCAACTCCTCCTTCAGGTTCATCAGCGTCAGCACCGCCTGGTCTTTGTCGTGGGTCAACAGCTCGCCACGCTCCGCAAGCTCACGGGTGTAAATGCTGTGGCGCATGAGGGCGCGCGACGTGGTGAACGCGATGGCCGAAGTNAGCATCAGCGGCACNAACAAGCCGTACCCTCCACTCAANTCNGTGGCCAAGAAAATNGCCGTCAGCGGNGCGTGCAACACCCCNGCCATCATGCCGCACAAGCCCGCCAGGACCGCGTTGCCGATGGGCATGGCCGTGGGGTTGATCCANCCGTTGACGCCCANCGCAAACGCAAAGCCCACCAAAGCCCCGGCAAACAACGCAGGNGCGAAAATGCCNGCGACACCACCTGCCCCCACGGTGAACCCCGTNAGCATGGGCTTGAGGCACGCGGCNAGCAACAACCAACCCAACAGACTCGGCAGGGCCAGGGACCCTTCGAGCATCCACATGTCCTCAATCAACACGTCGGAGTAACCCAAAAACATGGAGTTGATGACCTCGTACCCTTCCCCGAACAAAGGAGGAAGGGCCGCGACGGCCGCACCCAACAAGAGTCCGGCCAAGACCATGCGGGTTTTGGGGTTCTTGAAGCGGCCGATGGCACGCTGACTCAGAATGTAGAGCTTGGAAAAGACCACGGATCCCAACCCAGTTCCGATGCCAAGGAGGATGTACCAAGGCAACCTGCTTGCCTGAAACGCAGCCAACGTCGGCACCGTGAGGATGTCCTCGCCTTCGAAAAACACAAACGCCGTCAGCAGCGACGCCAAGGAGGCGAGCAAGATGGGTACCATGCTCGACGCCGTGAGGTCAATCATGATGACCTCCACCGCAAACACGATGGCGGCAACCGGGGCCTTGAACATGGCCGCCAACGAGCCTGCGGCAGCGCAACCGATGAGCAGCAAACGACGGCGGAAGTGCTTGCGGGTTTGGGAAGCCACCTCCGACCCCAACGCGGCGCCAGCTTGCATCGCAGGCGCCTCCAGTCCCCCCGAGCCTCCAAACCCCACCGACAACACGCTGGTCACCACAGGGGCAAACATCCACGTTCGCTTCATGCGGCCACGGCGGGTGGAGATGGCGTGCAAGGTCGAGGGAATGCCCGGTCCAGGGTGGTCGCCCTTCAACAGACGACGAACCACGTGGGCCGTGGCGACCAACCCCAGGATGGGTCCCAACGCCAAAAACCACGAGCCGCCCACCCACGATTGGATGGCGAACATNCCTGAGCGCAGGGCGCCCACCGATTGCTTCATCAAGACGGCGAGCAGCCCGGAGGCGATGCCAACCAGGACGGCCCACAACATGAGGCCACGGTCCGACCGCATCCATTCCCAGGCCTGGTTTCGGAGGGTGGTCACGTTCATGGCACCCGCACGCTGACCACGAGCACGTCGTCGACCTGCTCCTCCTCNCCCCGCCATGCCTCGAATTGGTGCTTGAGGTGGGCTTCATGCTCCATCACCGGCAACGAAGCCGTTTCCACCAACAACTCCCGGAAGCGGCGGCGCATGAATTTCTTGCCATGCGGCCCACCGAATTGGTCCACAAACCCGTCCGTGGCAAGGAACAACGTATCGCCCGATTCCAACGGGAATTTCTGGACGTCGTAATTCTTCGTGTTGGGCTCGAAGGAGCAGATCGCGAATTTGTTGGGCTTGAGCTCTTGAAGCTCGCCGCGGCGCACGACGTACAGGGGGTTGTTNGCCCCNGCGTATTCGAGCATCATCGTTTCCCAGTTGACNGCGGCCATGCCCAAGTCCATGCCGTCTTGCCCTCCGATGTCGCGTCCGCCCGCAGGGCCCACACCCTCCACAGACATGGCCAAATCGCGGACCAAATCGTCGGGGATGCTCGCCACNGTNTGAACNTCCTTCCGCAAGAGGGCCAGCACGTGGGTGTTCAGGTGGTCGAGCACCTTGTGCGGTTCGGTGTACACCTTCGTGACCCGGTCCAAGGCGTTGTGGCCGACCAAGCTCAAGAACGCGCCAGGCACCCCATGGCCGGTGCAGTCGATCGCCGAGAACATGCGGCGGCTGCCCACGGCCTTGAACCAATAAAAATCCCCAGAAACCACGTCGCGTGGCTGGTAAAACACNGCGCTTTCGCTCAGCACTTCNCGACGCTCTTGGTCGGACGGCAGGATGGCTTGCTGGATCCGCAAGGCGTAGTTGATGCTGTCTTGGAGGTCGCCCAGCACGTTCTCCACCTTGGCTTTCTCTTGGGCCAATTCTTCCGTGCGCTGCTGGACCTTTCCCTCGAGTTCGCGCTCGTTTCGTGCAAGTGAACTGCGCATCTGAAGCAACGCCTTGCCCAGGGCGTCGTCGTCGCTCAGCGGCTCGTACGGGGTGTTGAACGCCCCACCCCCCACTTCTTGGGAGAACTTNTGGGTNCGGGCCAACCCTTGCGACAGCCGGTTCACCGCCAGGGCCATGTCGCCAATCTCATCCGGGGTGACCCGGACGTCGCCNGGGGGAAGCACCCCTCGGCCCATGTGGTACAACGCNCGCTTCAACTCCTTCACNGGCTGGACGATGCTGCGGGTCACCACCACCCCCAAGACAATGCCGAGGATCAGGACAAACCANGCCACCCGCCCCGCCACCATGGCCAACTGGTTGCCCAGCTCGTCCATTTGGGTGGTGTGTTGACGGAGGGCTTCGTTTTGGGCTTCCGTCAAGGTGTACAACCGCAGCTGCACGGCGGCGGTGAACCGCTCCAATTCTCCGCCATCGACCGCGTACCGCTCGGCCTCCATGACCTTGGCCGGGTTGTCGTAGCTGCGGAAATCCGGGAGCAATTCCATGATGTACNNGTACAGCACGCGCAANCGGTCCACCTCTTGCCTCANGGTGTCGACGTGCGCCGCCGCCGCAGGAGTCCANGCCCCGTCCATGGCCTTCAAGGTGGCCATTTGATCAGGCAANTTGCGGTCAACAATGGCCCGGAGCANGACTTTTTCTTCGTCTTCCGCGCGNCTNTGNCGGGTCAGCCAGTGGTTGATGCAAACGCGGCTGTCGGCCAAGGTTTGGTCCAACTGCTCGAGNGCCCCCAGGCTTGGCACAAGCACCTCGTCNATTTCNTGGCCCAGNGCGCTGCTCTCCGAGAGGTTCATCCGGGTGACCACCAACAGGATGGCGACGGCCAAGATGAACACGCCGAAGCCTGTGCCCATGCGCCACGCGATGTTCCAACGCCATTTCATCGGCCGCGGGCGTTTTTCCAGGCGGCGTGGTACCGGTCGCGTTCCGCTTGGTTGTGCAAGGCGTGGTGCACNGTGGCCAACCCAAGAAGGATTTCAGCCCGATCAGGCTGGAGCTCCANNGCCGATTCAAAGGCCGGCAAGGCTTCTGAAAAATGGCCCCGGCTGGCCTGTTGCTTCTCGATGATTTCCCCAAGAGACGTCTCCAGCCCGAGCTCCTTCATCACCCCCACCCCACGGTTGTACACGTGCACGGCCAGGTTGTACCATGCCGTGGGGTCGTCTGGTGTCAAGGCGAGCGCCTCTCGGTAATTCGCTTGGATGCCCTCAAAGTGCACCTCCTCCGAGGTGGCNGCGTACAACNTGGCGTGGGCGTGGGCCATGTTCTTGTGGAAGGCGGCCCGCTCCGCGGACAAATCCGTCCNNGGCTTCAGCGCTTGGACGGCCATGGCNTACTGGTCGACAAGGGCNAACACCTTGGCTTCGTCCCCCGTTTGNAAGGTGTTCACCGCAGCCACCGCGTCGTCGTAGCAGTCGTCGCCCAAATACCCGAGGGCCCGCCTCGCCTGAGGCAGCCAATCTGCAGGACGGCCCTGGGCCGATTGGAGGTCGAGCGACTTGGCCAAGCGNTGCATGGCCTCCTGCCTGTGGGCGCGGTTGTCGGACTGCTTNTACCACTCCTTCAGCAAAAAGCCAGACATGAACCANGCCTCCGCGTGGCGGCTGTCCTCGTCCAAATGGACTTCCACCGCCTCCAAACCCCTTGCAAATTCTCCGGCTTTGCCGAGCAGGATGGCACGCTGCACGTCGCGGTCCACGTCCGTGCCAGGTTGGGCCAAGCTCCACGCAGGCACCATCCACAGGCACAAGGCCACCCACTTCAACGCGTGACGGCCCATGATGTGATTCGGTTGCCAACCAACACCCCGCGNCGNTCCGCGTCTTGNTGGTTGAGTTCNTAGCGCANCAGTCCCTCGTGGACGATCAAATTCACAGTCACCCCTCTGGCCAACGCCTCCAACCCTCGGGTCATCACCAACGTCGGACTTCCTCCAATGCGCTTCAAATCCGCCTGCAATTCGTCCCCTTGGGCGTCGGTGTAAAAGATGTGCATGCCCTCGACAGCCCCCTCTTCGTCGAGCTCTTCCAATCGAAGCGGTTGGTCTCCGATGGGAGGGGTCCCGTAGTTCTCCGCAAAAATTCGAACCAAGGCAGGATTGTCCTTCACCCCAATGACGAAAGGCCCCTGCTTGCTCGCCTCGGGCCAATCGTTGTCTTTGGCGAAGTGGTAGAGGTACTGCGCCGTGGTCAGCAGATGCGGATCGGTGGTGTCCAGCTTGGGGTCCTGTTGTCCCGCTTGAAACGCCCAAAACGCGGCCAACAGCGCACCCAGCGCCAGCCACCGCGTTCCTCGTTTCATGTGGGCCAGGACCTGCATTTTCAGGGAATCAGTTGCCAGCGTGGCCTTCTTGGTCGAAGCTCAAGATGTCGCGGTCAAACAAGTAGAGCGCACCTTGATCGTTGCCTGCAAGCGCCAACTTGTCCAGGATTTTNCGCGCCAGCCCTTCTTCTTCGATTTGCTCGCTGACGTACCACTGCATGAAGTTGTGGGTGGTGTAATCCTTCGCTTGCAAGCAGGCGTCCACAACATGGTTGATGCTTTCCGTCACCTTGGTTTCGTGGGCCAAAATGCTCTCGAACACCTCCTTCAGTCCCTCGTAAGATGTGGGACCTGCCTCCACGGCGGGCACCTCGGCCACCCCGCCGCGNTCGTTCACAAAGCGCATCAACTTCAGCATGTGCTGACGCTCTTCCTCAGAGTGGGCGTAAAGGAATTCCGCAACCCCGTCAAAACCGGAGGTTTCCGCCCAAACCGCCATGGTGAGGTAGGTGTGGGAACTTTGGCCTTCCAGCGCAATTTGCTGGTTCAAGGCCTGGGCAATCGATTCGTNCAACATGTTCCCAAAGTACCCCACGCCCGCGCGCGCAGGCGGCCAAACGGCAAGGGTTAGGAACAGCTCAGTCTGGGAAACGTGCCCGCACGGACTTGAATCGATCCGGCCGCATTTCAGGGGAAATCGGCGCGTCGTCCAGCCAAAAATTCACCAGCGCTTCNGCCGCCGCAGGGCCCACCAACACCCCNCGGGTNCCNANNCCGTTGAGCATGAGCACACCCTCGGGCTGGCCAGGCCATGGCCCCACCATCGGNCGACGGTCGGGCGANGCGGGGCGCAACCCCGCNTGGTGCGCCTCCACCTCAGCCTTGTCCCAGGCGTGACTTGCCACTCCATGGAAGGCGTCCGCCATGTGGTCTTTCAACGCTTGGGCCGCTGGGGCGTGGGGCGCCGGCGTGGACTTGTCCCACGAATACGTCGCCCCCAACCGCCACCATTGCCGCCCATCTTGTTGTCGCAAGGGCAGCAGCCATTTGCCGTTGTTCACGTTGTGCCCTTGGGTCTGCAACGCCTCGGCCTCAGTACTCAACGTGAGCACGTCCCCGTGGTTGGGGTTGACCTTCAGCCCCACCTCTGAGAGTTCTTTGACCGCCCCAACTCCACGACAATCCACCACCACATCGGCCCCGTCAGGAAGGCCATCGTCCACCCGCCAGGCGCGGTCGACCAAGGTGTGGTGGGTGGCCACGTGCGCTTCCATGGCGTCCAGCAACGCGGGCACATCGACCCATCCTGCGGCGTGCACCTTGCCCACCCCGTGGGGGGCGTTCAAGGACGTGATGTCCAAGGCTTCGGCGGGCTGACCACGCTCCGCCCACTGGGTGACACCGTGGTCCGTGGTCCAACGGTCGTCCCAGGTCTGACGGTACGCGTCGTTGGCAAAAATCTTCACCACCGGCACGTCGTGAATCAAGGCACCCTGCAATCCGAACGCTTCTTCCATGGCCTGGAGCGTGGACCGCATGTTGGCCACATGGGCCGACGCGTTCCACACCTCAACCACACG
>PBWG01000129.1 GCA_002729115.1 Crocinitomicaceae bacterium
GGCCAGACATGGCGATGGAACAGCTCGGCAACCGCGTCAAGGGAATGCGCGTGGACGTGTTCCGGGCGGATGTGCTCCGGGCGTTGGGGTTGTCCCTTCTCGGTCTTGGGGTGATTGTCACCTTGGTGAAGCGCTGGGTGGACGCCCGTTGGGTGGTGATCGGAACCGTCGTCGTGGTGGCCTTGGACATGGGGTCGGTGAACAACCGTTACCTCGGCCCCAACAATTACGAGACCGTGCTGGACAAGCGCTTCCCCTTCGAGGCGACGCCCGCGGACCGTGCCATCTTGGCGGCTGAGCAGGGGAGTGTGTCAGACTTTGAAGGAAAATACCGGGCCGCTCAAGCCCGTTGGGAAGACAAGCTCGACGCCAAATTGACCCGCCGCTACGCCCGTGCGCAGGATGCGGCCGCGTTTGAAGTCTTGAACGCCAACTCGCACCACCGGGTGTTTGATTTGGCCAACCCGTTCAACGACGCCCGGACGTCGTACTTCCACAAATCGGTCGGGGGCTACCACGGGGCCAAGTTGCGCCGGTATCAAGATTTCATCGAGCGCGTGCTGACCCCCGAGCGGGCGGCGATCATCGCCCAAATCCAAGCGGGCCAGTTTCAGCTCGGGGCCGACGTGGCCCCAGGTTTGGCCATGCTCAACACCAAGTACATGCTCGTGCCCAGGGCGGAGCAGCCCCTTCCTTTTGTGGGTGGCTTGGGGCCAGCCTGGTTCGTGGACAAGGTGACTTGGGTTGGCAGCGCAGAGGAAGAAATTTCCGGGATTGCGGGTCTGAATCCATCTGCCAAAGCTTTGGTGCACACCGAATTTGAAGCGACCCTTGGCCAGGTGAATGCGCCTGGCTCCAACGACGTGACTTTGGAGAAGTACCACCCCGAAGGGTCCACCTACAGCGTGAATTCTGAGCGCGGTGGCCTGTTGGTGCTGAGTGAGGTGCATTACCCCGTTGGCTGGACAGCCACTGTGGACGGCGAGGAAGTCCCGTTGGTGCGGGTCAATTACATCTTGTCAGGATTGGAAGTCCCGGCAGGAGAGCACCAGGTGCAGTTGACGTTTGAGCCAGAAGGGTGGGGCACAGCCAAAATGTTGAGCCGTGCTGGAAGCTTGTTGCTCGCCGCCCTCTTGGGGCTGTCGATCCGCTTTGGAAGCAGAGAGTCGGAAGGTTGAACATCCAGGAGTCAGAGCAGTTTACGAAGGCAAGATGGCGGGATTGACGATGCACCACGCGGAGCGTGCGGCCGATTTTGATGCGGCGGAGTGGCAGGCCTGGGACCAATTGTTGGCCAGCGAGCCCAGCGTGCACCTGTCTGCGCCAGCTGTGCGTGCGGCGTTGGAGAGTCCTCTTCGGCTGGTGCGCGCTGCGATGTGGAAGGATGCCCAGGGTGAGGTCCAAGGCCTTGCGATTTCAGAAGACAGCGAAGCCATTAGCCAAGGTATCGACGATTTCTTGGAGGGCAATGCTTTGTTTCGCCGGGCGAAGGCGTGGCTTCACCGCAAAGGCGGGTTGACGTTCTCCGTGCGGGTGATCGGCACGCCGTTGGCGAGCGGTGCCCACGCATGCCGTTTCGCAGAAGGGGTAAACGGTTTGGCGTGTTTGGATGAATTGATGGCCTTGCCAGGTGTGAATGGCGCCAAAGCCCCAAGAACTTGGATTGTGAAGGACCAACCTGTTTCTCAGGCATGGGCCGACGGCACCCAGCTCGCAGGGCAGTCGAGTTGGCGTCCGGGTTGGGTGGATTTGGAGTTTGATCCGGTGATGTGTGTGGATTTGAGTCCGCACAATTCTTGGGAAGGGTACACCGCGGGCATGCGGACCAAGGCGCGGACCAAGGTGAAGCGAATCTTGAAGCTCTCGGAGCCCCTGTCCTTTGAGGCGCTCGATTTAAGAGGCATTGAGACGCATCGAGACCGGTTGCACGAGTTGTACAAGAACGTCTACGGACGTGCCGCCTTCCGTTTGGGTTGTTTGCAGCCTGAAGACATGGCGTGCTTGAAACGGGAAATGGGCGAGCGCTTTCAGGTGTGGATCGCCAAGTTGGATGGCGACATCATCGGCTTCCACTGCGGCATGACCGACGGCCGTGAGGTAGAGGCGTTTTTTGTGGGATTCGAAGGTCGCCACAACAAATCCCACGCCTTGTACCAGCGCATGTTGGTGGAGTTCATCCAGTGGGGCTTGGCGCTGGGCTGCACGTCGGTGAACTTGGGTCGCACAGCCTTGGACATCAAGGCCTCGTTGGGCGCAGAGCCCCAGCGCTTGGTCCTGCATGAACGCATGGCCAACCCCATCATACATGCCCTGTCTCGCTGGGCTGCAGGGGCAAGCGCCCCGAAGCAACCTGCCCTGAAGCGCGCCTGGAAGCAGGAATCAGTCCATCATGAAGTCGTCGTCCCCGTCCCCGCCACTGCCGCGGTTTCCTGAGCCCCGGCGACCACGTTCTTCCAGCTTCCCAAACTTGTATTGCAGGGTCAGGTAGAGGTTACGCGACTCGCGCTGCCTCCACACGTCCTGCACAAAGAAGTCGGTTTCCGTGGTGTAGGACCACCGACGGGTGTTGAACACGTCCTTGGCTTGCAGGGTGATCTGCCATTTGTCGCCTGGCAGGTCTCGGCTCACCGCCAAATTCAAAGTGGCGAAGCCGTTGAAGCGCCCTTGGGGCGTGACCGCCGCGCCGCGCAGGAAGCTGTTCGCTTGGCATTTCCAAGCGTCGCCCAACGTCCAAGAAGCGAAAAAGCGGCTGGACCAGCTGAAGCCTGCGCTGCTGAAGGGAGAATCCAACCCCGACCCGTCGTTGACCACCCGGTAGGCGCTTGACGTCCAGTTGAGACGCCCCGTCCTTCCCAAGGGCACCATGACCGACAGCTCGAGCCCTTCGTTGTGTTGGCGGCCCAAATTTTGGAAGGTCGAGAGCAAGACCCCAGAGGTGTCGGCTTCTGTGAAGCGTCGGATGACATCACGCGTGTCCTTGTAGAACAAGGCGGTGGTGACGCTTGTGCGTTGCCGTTGCCACTGGTGGGCCAACTCGTAGCTGTTGGTGTATTCCGGCAGCAAGAACGGGTTGCCCGACCTGAAGTTCCGCGGGTCGGACATGTCCAAGTAGGGATTCAATTGCCGGCCACGCGGGCGGTTGACCCGACGGCTGTAGCTCAGGCTGAAGGTGTTTTCCCCGTCGGTCTCCACAAAGACGTTGGCCGAAGGGTAGAGGCTGAAGTAGTCGTTGGTGAAAGGCTCGCGGCCTTGGCTTCCGCCGCCGTCGAGGCGGGCTTCGGTGAAGGCTTGTTCCGCGCGCAGGCCGAGTTGGGTGCCGACAATGCCAAAGGTTTGGCCTGCGGTCACGTACGCCGCATGCACCTGCTCGTCGTACAGAAACGCGTAATTCACGGTGTCCAGCCCGTAAGGCAAGAAAATGCCGTCGGTCAGGACGGTGCTGTCGGCTTCGGTGTAGTCGAAGTCGGAAACGTCCTCGTTCCACGTGGATTTCCAACCGGCTTCCAACTTGCCTTCCTCGCCCCAGGGGCGCTCGAAGTCGGTTTGGGCGATCCAGCGCGTGTTTTGGTTGTCTTGCCCGTTGAACGTCGACACCTCGTCGACCGTGGCGTCGGGCACCAAGCTGACGTCCAAGAAGTCCACGCGGCTGAGGCGGGTGTTGTGCGAACGCCGGACGTCGGCCGTCCACTTGTGGTCGCGCTCGCCGAGCCGTTTCTCAAACCCGAAAAACATGTCCCCGCCTCTGGAGTCGTTGGTGCTTTCTTCCACCCGCAGGGCGTCCGTCGACAGCCCGTTCAAGGCGCCGCCGACCCAGGATTCAGAAGTTGCGGTGGAGTCCCATCCGTCGCGCACGCCTTCGTTGGCGTTCACGCCAGCGAACCAGGTCCAGCCTTTCCCGGCGCGGTATTCGGCTTTCAGCGAGCCGGACAGGCTGCCGCGGTGGCTGTCTCCGGGCCGGGACACGATGGAGTTGGACGTGGAGTCTTCCGACCAGTATTGGGTGCGGTCGGTCTCGCCTGCCATGAAGGATTGTCGGTCGTTCCAACCGAGGTTGGAGCTCAGGGACCACGACGTCGTGCGGTAGTTCAGGCTGGCGTTGGCGTCGTGGTTGTCTCCGGTGCCGTACGTGGCTTGAAGTTGGCCGCTGACCCCTTCCAGCTTGTTCTTTTTCAGGACGATGTTGAGGATGCCGGCCGTGCCGTCGGGGTCAAAGCGGGCTGAAGGGTTGGTGATGAGCTCCACGCGGTCGACTGCGCTCGCCGGCAAAGATTCCAAGAAGGCTTCCCGGGCCCCGCCTGCCAGCCCTGAAGGGCGGCCGTCGATGAGGATTTGCACGCCTGCAGATCCACGAAGGGTGATGTTGCCGTCGATGTCCACGTTGACCGAGGGGATGTTTTCCAGCAACTCGGTGGTGTTTCCGCCTCGGTTGGTCAGGTCGTTGCCCACGTGAAAGACCCGGCGGTCAACCCGCATTTCCATGACGGAAGCCTGTTCCACCACCACAGCCTCTTCCAAGGCGGTGATGTCTGGCTCCATCGACACGTTGCCCACCTTCCAGCGCAACGATTCTGGGTTGCGTGGCGAGCACATTTGAGGCCCGATGCGTTGGGAGACGTAGCCTGGGAACCGGATTTCAAGCCACAGCCGCCCNACTTCGATCTCTTCGAGGTTGAANGTGCCGTCTTCCTGNCTCAAGACACCNCCAAGGATGGAGCTGTCCCGCGCGCTGGTCACCACGACCGAGGCAAACGGAAGCGCCTCGCCAGAGCTCGCGTCCAACACGGTGCCCNACACGGCTGCNATNTTGGGTTTGGGGCGNCCCTCGCCGGGTTTTTGGCCCCACGCAACAGGCGTGGCCAACGACAAGAGCAGTCCCCACGTCAACGCGCGGAGGGGGAAGTGNGGAGGGAGGAAGTGCAGCATCGTGAANGAAAGACGTTNAANCGGTGCAAATGTTCAAAAACCAGGGGCAACGGCGGCAGGTGCGCCTGCTATCTTCGCGGCGTGCGCGAGGTCTCTCACATTCCCCACCCCATCATGCGCGTCACGGTGCACAGCTACAACGGCCAATANCGGTTGCAGTTCGTGGTGGACCGGTTCGAGCAGGCGTTCAAATTCCCAGAATCCGACCACACCCTGGCGGAAGTTAAATCCATGGCGGGCGCCATGGCGGAAGACGTGCTGCTGCGCTTTGTGGACATGCGCACCCAATACCATCAATCCCTGACCCCATGAATTCAGTTCCGTCCAAGGTGTTTTGGCCCGTGGTGGCCGTGCTCGGCGTTTGGCTTGCGGTGTTGACCGCCCAAACCATGAAGTCCCCGTCCGTCGCCGACAAGGCGCGCGCCGCAGGCGGGCCCGTGGTCGCCTTCGTGCACGGGGATTCGCTGCAGGNAGGCATGGAGTTCGTCCAAACGCTGCAAGCCAATTTGCAAATGCAGATGGAGACGCGCGAGGCGCGGTTGCAAGAAGACGCGGCCCCCCTTCAGGAGGAAGCCCAAGAGCTGCTGGCCTACGCCAACACCGAGGCGGCGACCCAAGACGAANTGGAGATTGCCCAGCGTCGCATCATGGAAATTGAAGAAGAGCTCCGGGCCCTNCAGCTGGCGGCCGAGCAGGATGTGTTCGTGGCCGAGCAGAACATGAAGTCCATCCTGGCCGAGGCGNTNCGCCGCAACCTNGAAGCGCATGCGGAGCAAGANGGCATCGANTTCATCTTGAACTGGGGNNTGAGNGGNGAAGGNNTGCTNTACGGCAGCGAGCCNTGGGACATCACGGCGGACGTGCTCGAGCGCATCAACAGCGACCAATGACCGTCGCCGCCCGCAAAAAACAGGAGCACATCGTCGACCACGTGCTCTACTGCTGGCAAATGGAGGACCTCGTGCGGGCCTCCCAATTCCAGCCTGCGGTCCTCGAATCGTGGGCGGAGCAACATGCTTTGGCGGAAGGCACAGATCCGCAAGCCGAGATCGATTGGATCTTGNNTGTGGCCAAGGCNCTTCGGGCNGCNGGCGCCACAGANACGGGNCACGCATCNGAGGTGCAAGAGACCATGATGGAGNTGGCCCACTTGCATGAGTTGTTGCTGGGNGTGATGGCGGACGCCGACTACAAGCANGCNTTCGAGGCGGCNGAACCGTTGTTGGAGGATTTGGCCAAGCGCGCCGACAAAGAAGCCCACCCCGTGGAGCAAATGGTGGTGGGGCTGTACGGTTGGCTNGTGTTGCGGATGCGCAAGGAGACCGTCAGCGCNGAAACGGAGTCCGCCATGGTGGGGCTTCGGAATTGGGCCAACGCCCTGGCCAAAGGCCACCTCAAGGTCTACTACGGCAAGTGACNTNAAGGGGGCGAATCGTCCTCGACCCCGTGTTGACAACTCTGCGCCTTGCCCGCCCTGCGCCTCGGGTTGCGGGGGATTTTGCAGTATGCCAAACACCCACCTNTGGAAGCCTGAAATTTTGGACCTCGCCGTGGAGTCGGACCGNATTCGNCTCGAGACCNTGCGNGNGTCTGGNCGCATCTTGGAGGANTACGACACCTTGGATGCGCAGGTCGCCGAGTGGGCCGTGTGCCATCACCCTCCAGCCAAGCACGACCCNTCGTTGTTGGCCGCCACGCTCGGCACCTTGATGCGGGACCAGGATTGGGACACGTTTGGNGTGTGGGTGCACTACCCTTGGAGCGGTCGCTTGGTGCGCTTGTTGCCCGAGGACGCCTTCGTGGAGGTGCGCACCAACCGGAACCGCGAAAAAATCACCCGAGAAGAGACCGCCGCCTTGCGCACCAAGACGGTGGGCATTGTGGGGTTGAGTGTGGGGTCGACCACGGCCATTGCGCTGGCCATGGAGCGTGGATGCGGTGCCCTGAAGCTGGCCGATTTCGACGTGATTGAGCTCTCCAACATGAACCGCATTCGATGCGCGGTGCACGAGCTCGAGTTGCCCAAGTGGGTGGTCACCGCCCGGGCCATTGCTGAATTTGATCCCTTCCTCGAGTTGGAAATCTTTGAAGACGGTGTCTACGCCGAGAACGTGGACGTCTTTGTGTCGGGTTGCGACGTGGTGGTCGACGCGTGCGACTCCCTCGGCGTCAAGGCGGCCCTCCGTTTGGAGGCCAAGCGCCAGGCCTGCCCTGTGGTCATGGACACCAACGACCGGGGCATGTTGGACATCGAACGGTACGACCGTCCGGAGTGGACCCTGGATGGGTTCCTGCACGGCCGGATTGACGAAGCGACGATGAAGTCGTTCGCCCAGGCCAAAGGCTGGACGCCCGAGGCCTTGCAAGCATTTATCAACGTGGCGGAGGCCTCCGAACGCGGCCGACTCAGCCTCCCCAAGGTGGGGACGGAGCTGGTCAGCTGGCCCCAAACGTACACGGGCGTCTGCGCTGGCGGCGCACACGCCGCAGAGGCATGCCGTCGTTTGGCGTTGGGAGAAGCACTCCCAGACGCACGCATCACCATGGATTTGCATGAGCAGCTCTCTGAACAAACCGTCGGTTGAACGCCTGAGGCAGGCGGAAGCCATTGACGAGGCCATCGTCATGGTGTCCCGTGCCAACCAGGATCTCGGGCTGTGCAAGCGTTTGCTGGAAGGCCACAAGCGTGTGCTGGAAGCCTACGGCATCAAGAATTTGTCGTCGTTCAGGACGGACTGGTTCCGTCGTGACGATGTGTTGGTCATCGCGGTCTTGAGTGGCGACGGCGAGCGCGTGCTGGCGGGGGCCCGCTTGCAACCGGGTTTGGTGGCGAACGATTTCCCCTTGTACCAAGCCGTGGGCCTGAAGGACCCGGAGGTTGGAAATTTCTTGGAGCGCATCATTCCTGAGGGCGCGTACGAGATGAACGCCCTTTGGAATTCCATTGAATTGGCCGGCATGGGCATGGGGTCTGAATTCCTTATCCAGGTGGCCATGGCCGCAATGCCCTTGATCGAGGCCAAACATCTCGTGGCCTTGACTTCCCCCGTCACGCGACGTTGGAGGGAGAAGCATGGGTGGCATTTGTGCAGCGAGTTGGGAGACGAAGGGTATTTCGTGTACCCCAAGGACACCTTGAAAGCCACCGTGGAACACTACGTCCATCCGGACTACGAGGCGCATGTCGCGCCTGAGGTGCTTGACCTCATGACGTCCATCCGTCGCCGTCCTGCCGGCGTCACCACCCATGTGCACGGCGCCAAGGGTCAACTCAATATCCGGCTGAACCTGACGCTCTGATGACGGCACGCTGGCACCATCGGATCCTGCAAGGGGTGTGCTGTGTGGCGGTGTGGTGCTTGATGGGGCAGGGGGGCTTGGCCCAATCTGCAGGGTCAGGTGACCACTACCTCGGCCGGCACATGCACGCGTTGGAGCTGGCGTCGCCCTCGGCCAACACCACCTTCGAGGCCCTTGAAGCCAGCGCCAAGCGCAGGCTGGACGCCGATGTCCCGACCTTGAGCAATTCTTCGGCATGGACGTGGGTGGAGGTGAATTTGACCCACTTGGACATGCCGGGCGCGTGGTTGGAAGTTTCCTCGGCCATGGTGGACTCGATGGTCGTGTTCGCCTCGTGCCAAGGCCAAGCGCTGTACCGCATGGAGGCGCACGGGTCGGGTCGGCGGTGGAGCCGTGCGGAGGGTGTCCTCCAAGGAAGCAACTACCCCAAGTTCCCCTTGCCGTCCGAGTCGTGCGAAGACCTCAAGATGTACGTGGGCGTCCAGGCGGGCAAGCAGTTGCTTCTGCCCGTTCGCGTGGCGTCGTCCTCCGAATTGCGGGCGTTCAGCCTGGCGCGTGACTTGTTCTACGCCTTCTACGTGGGCATCATGGCGGTCATGCTGTTGTACAACCTCGTCCTGTACTTCACCGTGCGGGACAGAAGCTACCTGCTGTACACGCTGTTCTTGATTGGAGTGGCTTTCTCGCAGCTTTTTCTCGAGGGGTACCAAGGCATTTTGTTGGGGTTGGACAGCACGACGTGGTTGGGAATGCGGCTGGTGCACCTGATTGGCATCTTCTCAGGGGTGACCACGATTTTGTTTGTGCAGCGGTTCTTACAATTGAAGCGGAATGCCCCGCGGTACCATAAACTCTTTCGGGCTTTCGTGGTGGCGTACGGCGGCGTGCTGGCGGTCCTGTTGTTGGGGTTCCTCAACCTGAGTTTCTCCTTGATCAACGCGGTGGCGTCGGTGGCGGTGCTCGTCATTCCTGCGTCGCTCGAGGCCCGCAAGCAAGGCCAAAAATCCGCCACCTTCCTCCTGATTGCCTTCACCGCCTTCTTGTTGTCGGTGACCGTCTTCGCCTTGAAGGAATTTGGGGTGCTGCCCCACACGCTGTGGACGCGGTTCGCCATGCCTGTGGGGAGCATCGTCCAGCTCGTGTTGTTGTCGATTGCCCTCGCGGACCGCATCAACCAACTCAAGAAGGAGTCGTCCAAGGCGCGTGAGGAGCAGTTGCGCGTGAGCCAGCTCAACGAACGCATGGTGAAGGAGCAGAACCAGGTCTTGGAATCCAAGGTGAAGGAGCGGACGGAGGCGTTGGAATCGCAGAATGAATCCTTGGAATCTGCCCTTGAGGAACTGAAGGTGGCCCAAGACCAGCTCGTCCAGAACGAAAAACTCGCCAGCATCGGTCAGTTGACGGCAGGCATCGCCCACGAGCTGAACAACCCGATCAACTTTGTGTCTTCCAGCGCCCAAAGTTTGCGGCGCGACTTCGAGGACGTGTCGGAAGTCATGGAGTGGGTGCTGGCCCTCGGGCCGGACGATCCCGAGTTGCAGGGCGCCATCACGGCCTTGCAAGAAAAAATCGCGGCGTTGGATTTGGGCTTCACGATGAAGGAGATTGAGGAATTGCTGACCGGCATTGAAGACGGCGCTCAACGCACGACAGCGATTGTCAAGGGCTTGCGCATTTTCAGCCGCATGGACGGCGACGAAGCCAGTAAGGCCAACATCAACGAATTGTTGGAATCGACCTCGGTCATTTTGCGGTCGTCGTTCCGAGAGGAGGCGTCGGTTGTGTTGGAATTGTCGCCGGACGACACGGTGGTGATGTGCCAACCGGGCAAGTTGAACCAGGTGTTCATGAACCTCATCAGCAACGCCGTGCAAGCCACTGTCATGTCGGGCAAGCCCTTTGCGGAGCGGGAAGTGCGTGTTCGGACGCGGCGCGTGATGCAAGGCGAGGCGGCCAGCGTGCAAGTGGCCATCGCCGACAACGGGGTCGGCATGGACGAGGACACCCAAGCCCAAATCTTCGACCCCTTCTTCACGACCAAAGAAGTGGGGGAGGGCACGGGCCTCGGCCTCAGCATCGTCAAGGGCATTCTGGACGACCACCGCGCCACCCTTGAACTTGAATCGAAACCCGGGGAGGGCACGACTTTCCTCATCACGTTCCCTGCATGATCCACGTACTCTACCTCGACGACGAAGAACACAACTTGACGGCCTTTCGGGCGGCCTTCCGCCGCGACTTCCAGGTCCACGTCACGACGGTGCCGTCGGAGGCGGTGCGGATGCTGCAGGAGCATCCCATCGAGGTGGTGATTTCAGACCAAAAAATGCCCGAAGTCAGCGGCGTGGAGTTCTTCGAAATGATCATGGCCGACCACCCCGATCCCGTGCGCATGTTGCTCACAGGCCACGCGGACATCGACGCGGTGATCGACGCCATCAACAAAGGGCGGATTTACAAGTACATCTCCAAGCCTTGGAACGAGCCGGAGTTGAAGCGGTTGGTGGAAGAGGCGAGCGCGCTGTACCGTCGCCGGGCCCAAAGCACGGCGCGCACCGCGTCTTACGGCAAGAATTTGGCCTCCCTGCGTGAGGCCTTGGCGACGATGAAGGACGAGTGTCAGGCCCATGCGGACCTGGGAGGAGAAGCGAAGGCTTCGTGGACGGCCACCCTCGACCGGGCCATTCGATGGATTGAGCAGCCCGACTCAGAGTTCTGAGGCCGTATCTTGGCAGGGATGCAAGTCCTGCTCATCGACGACAACGACATCGACAACGCGGTCAATGCCAAGTTGCTGCAGCTCGCCAAGATCAGTGACGACATCACGACGTTCACCGACCCCATGAAAGCCCTGCGGCATTTGGCCACGGTGGGGTCCACCTGGACGTCCCCAAGGCACATTTTGCTGGACATTCGGATGCCCAACATGGACGGATTCGAGTGGCTCGATGCGTTTCGTCAATTGCCCGACGACATCCAGGCCATGTGCCGGGTGTTCATGCTGACGGCGAGCATCAACCGCGACGAGTTGGACCAAGCCGAGCACGACAACACCGTGATCGCCCTGCTGGAAAAGCCGCTGGACGTGTACGTGTTCAAGCAGCTTCTGGATCTCTGACGCAGGTCACCACTGCATGGGCACCTCGATGAGGAGGAGCCTTGTGTCTTCTGTGGCTTCGATGGACACGCTGCCCGTGTCCCACACCCCGATGGCGTCCCGGCGTCCCAGTTTTTGTCCGCCCACCGAGGCTTCGCCGTCCAGAACCATGGCGTACAGACCCTGGTTTGTGTCGTGCATGGCGTAGGTGTCGGTCCATCCGGCGCTCAATTGACCGACGTGGAACCACGCGTTTTGGTGGATTTTCACCCCCTGCGCCCCGTCAGGAGACACCACGCATTGAAGTCGGTCTTGCTGGTCTTCGGGGGCCATGGTGATTTGGTCGTACGAAGGCGTGAGCTCGCGCTCGTTGGGGAAGACCCAGATTTGCAAAAACCGCACCTCTTCGTCGGCGTTGTGGTTTTTCTCGCTGTGCATGATGCCTGTGCCGGCACTCATGATTTGAACGTCGCCTTTCCGAATCACGGTCTTGTTGCCCATGCTGTCCTGGTGTTCCAAATCGCCGGACAGGGGGATGCTGACAATCTCCATGTTGTCGTGCGGATGGGTTCCAAACCCGGCGCCGCCGGTGACGGCGTCGTCGTTCAAGACGCGAAGCGCCCCGAAGTGCATGCGCTCGGCGTCCCGCCAATTGGCGAAGCTGAAGCTGTGGTACGTGTCGAGCCAGCCGTGGTCGGCATGGCCTCGTGAATCTGCAGGGTGAAAGACGGTTTGCATGGGACTTTGGGCTTGGGAGACGCCGGCCATAGCTAGGATGGCAAGGGTCATGAGAAGGGGTCGGCGGTGGGCGTTCATGTTGAAGTGTGTCGACAATAGATGTGTGTACAACAAAAATACAGCGGCCCGGTTCGATGCACAAAAAAGGGGGGACCGAAGCCCCCCTTTCAAAGCATGCTTGCATGCTTGCTTGAAGACTCAGAGGTACTTGAAGTCTTCGCCCGGTTGGATGTTCTGAAGCGTCTCGTAGATGAGACGGATGCAGTTCTCGACGTCGTCCTTGTGCACCATCTCGACGGTGGTGTGCATGTAGCGCAAGGGGAGGGAGATCAACGCGCTGGGAACCCCTTGGTTGGAGTATGCAAACGCGTCGGTGTCTGTGCCGGTGAAGCGGCTGGCCGCCTGGCGCTGGAAGGGGATTTTGTGGTCGTCCGCCGTGTCGATGATGCGTTGGAGCAGGTTGTTCTGCACCGCAGGGCCGTACGTCACGCTGGGGCCTTTGCCTGCCGCCGTGTCGCCTTGTTCAATCTTGTTGAGCATGGGGGTGTGCGTGCAGTGGGTGACGTCGGTGACGATGGCCACATCGGGCTGGAGGCGCTCGGCGATCATTTGGGCCCCACGCAACCCGATCTCTTCTTGCACTGAATTGGTGATGTACAGCCCAAACGGCAGCTTCACCTTGTTTTCATGCAGCAAGCGCGCCACCTCGGCGATCATGAATCCACCGGCCCGGTTGTCGAGCGCACGTCCGACGTACCAGTCCTTGTTGAGGACCATGAACTCGTCGGGGTAGGTCACGACACAGCCGACGTGGATGCCCA
>PBWG01000130.1 GCA_002729115.1 Crocinitomicaceae bacterium
TGGATCCAGTCGAAGGCTTGGACGTCGTCACCACCCTGAACCTGCACCTCCAAGACGTGGCGACCAACGCGCTCGAGCGGCAACTCCGCAAGCACGACGCCGCATGGGGCACCGTCATCGTGTGCGAAGTCCAAACCGGGCACATCCAAGCCATTTCCAACCTCACCCGCCACGAATCTGCCAACGGCACGGTCGAGTACTGGGAAGACTTCAACCACGCCATCGGCACCGCGGTCGAGCCGGGGTCCACCTTCAAGCTGGCCACCCTTTTGGCCTGCATGGAAGAAGGCATGCTGCCCACGGATTCCGTGGACACCCAACAAGGCGAAATCCACTTCCACGGAAAGCGCATGCGCGACAGCAATTACAAGGATGGAGGCCACGGAGAAATCGACCTGCTGAAAGTCTTTGAGGTGAGCTCCAACGTTGGCTCGGCACTGGCGGTGAAGCAAACGTTCGAAGACAAGCCTTCCGCGTTCACCAAGCGGCTTGAAGACCTCGGCGTGACCACCAAGACCGGGATCCGTTACGTCGGCGAGGCCAAACCCAAAGTCAAGACCGACCCCAGCGCACGGGATTGGACGGGCATCACCTTGACCCAAATGGCCATCGGCTACGAGTTGACGCAGACCCCGCTTCAGACCTTGACCCTGTACAACGCCATCGCCAACAACGGAAAGATGATGCGGCCGCAACTCGTGCAGGCCGTGCAAAGCGGCGGAGAAACCGTGAAAACGTACGAGCCTTTTGTCTTGAACCCTCGCATTTGCAGCGCCTCGACCCTTGCCGCGTGCAAGCAAATGATGGAAGCCGTGTGCAAAGAGGACGGCGAGGGCACCGCCAAGCGCCAGTTCAAGGGGCGCCCCTACACCGTCGCCGGCAAAACAGGCACGGCGCGTATCGCGACGGGCAATGGGTACGCCGAGGGACGCTACCGCGCCTCATTCGCAGGCTATTTCCCCGCGGACGCACCGCGCTACTCCTGCGTCGTGGTCATCGCGGACACCAAAAGTGGGCGGTACTACGGCAGCACCATTGCCGCGCCTGTCTTCCGGGACGTGGCCGACCTCATCTACGCCACCGACCCGGCGTTCCACACATTGGACGACCGCGATTTGGCCGACGACAAATCGGTGCCCGCTGCCAAAGACGGCGCCCGGCACGCACTGGCCGACGTCTACAACGCCATCGGCATGACCCACACGGGGGAAACTGCCGCCGATTGGGTGAACGTCACCACCGGGGAGCAAACCGCCACCCTGACCGCCCTTGAATTCCCTGAATCGGGCATCCCCGACGTCCGCGGCATGGGCTTGCGCGACGCCCTGTACCTGCTCGAGAATGCCGGGCTGCAAGTCAAATACAACGGCATCGGCACCGTCAAATCTCAATCCATCGCACCGGGAACACCGCTGCGCCCCGAAGTCACCACCATCCAACTCCGCCTCTCGTGAAATTGCTCTCCGACCTTCTCTACGATGCGCGCATCCTCGAGGTGCGAGGCACCACGCACGTCGCGGTGGAACACATCGCCTTGGACTCTCGAAAGGTGCAGCCGCTTGGCTTGTTCGTCGCCGTGCCAGGCGCCACCGTGGATGGGCACGACTACATCGACACGGCCATCGCTTCCGGCGCCACCTGCGTGGTGTGCGAACGGATGCCTGAGGACACCCCCGACCACGTCACCGTGGTGCAAGTGAAGTCGAGCGCGGCCGCCCTGGGCCACATCGCCTCCGCGTTCCAAGACCATCCCTCCCGAGAAATGAAGGTGGTGGCCGTCACAGGCACCAATGGCAAGACCACCACCGTCAGCCTGCTCCACCAGCTGTTCCGGCTCTTGGACCGCAAAGTGGGCATGCTCGGCACCGTGGAAAACCGAATTGTGGACCGCGTGGTGCCCGCGACCCACACCACCCCAGACGCCCTGAGCCTTCAAGCCCTGCTGCGCGAGATGGCNGACGAAGGGTGCACCCATGTGTTCATGGAGGCNAGCTCCCACGCCATCGTGCAAGAACGCATCGCAGGCACAGCCTTCACTGGGGCGGTGTTCACCAACATTTCACATGACCACCTCGACTACCACGGCGACTTCAACGGGTACATCCAAGCGAAGAAGCAGTTGTTTGACCGCTTGCCCTCCACGGCGTTCGCCTTGGTGAANGCNGACGACACCCACGCCGAGGACATGGTGGCCGACACGAANGCCAAAGCTGTGACCATGGCCATCCAAGGNGTGGCCGACGAGCGNGCCCGACTCGTGGAAAACCAAATCTCAGGTTTGGTCCTTCACCTTGACGGNCAGGAGCTCTACTCCCAACTTGTGGGCGGGTTCAACGCCAGCAACCTGTTGGCGGTCTACGTCGTGGCCAAGCAACTCGGCACCGACCCGATCCACACGTTGACCCAAATGTCGTTGCTCCAACCGCCTGCGGGTCGATTCGAGCGCGTGCCCGCACGAGACGGCATCACCGCCATCGTGGATTACGCCCACACCCCGGACGCGCTGGACAACGTGCTTCGCACCATTGCCCACGTGCGCAGCGGCGGCGAGAAGGTCATCACCGTGGTGGGCTGCGGCGGCGACCGCGACACGGCCAAGCGGCCGGTGATGGCCTTGAGCGCCGTGAAAGGCTCCGACCGGGTCATCCTGACCAGCGACAANCCCNGAAGCGAAGACCCCAACGCGATCCTGCGCGACATGGAGGCCGGCCTCGACCCCATTGACCGACGCAAGTGCCTGAGCATCGTGGACCGCCGCGAGGCCATCCGCACCGCAGCCGCGTTGGCGGAACCTGGGGACGTGGTTTTGGTCGCTGGCAAAGGGCACGAAACCTACCAGGAAATCCANGGCGAGCGCCACCCCTTCGACGACCGCGAAGAATTGAAATCCGCCTTCCAACCCACCGCCTGAGCCGTCCCCATGCTGTACCACCTCTTCACCACCCTCCGCGAGCTCTACGATTTGCCAGGCGCCGGCNTGTTCAACTTCGTCTCGTTCCGCGCGGCCATGAGCTTGCTCACGTCGCTGTTGGTGGGCATCGCGTTTGGAAAGCGCATCATCGAGTGGCTGCAATTGAAGCAGGTNGGAGAAATCGTNCGNGACTTGGGCCTCGAAGGCCAAATGAACAAGCANGGCACCCCCACCATGGGCGGNNTGATCATCCTGGGCGCCATCCTCTTGCCCACGCTCTTGTTCGCCGACTTGACCAACGTGTACACCCAATTGATGGTGTTGAGCACGGTCTGGCTCGGCGCCATCGGGTTTTTGGACGACTACATCAAAGTCTTCAAGAANAACAAAGAAGGCCTGGCCGGNCGCTTCAAAGTCATNGGNCAAGTCGGCATGGGCCTCATCCTGGGCGCGGCGATGATTTGGCACCCCGACATCGCCATCAAGGAAATGGCGGCGGACGGAACCTGGACCACCGTGCGCTCCACCGCCACAACCATTCCCTTCATCAAGGACAACCACTTCGACTACGCGTGGCTCTTGTCTTGGGCCATCGAAGACGC
Source organism: Crocinitomicaceae bacterium (assembly GCA_002729115.1). Classification (GTDB taxonomy): domain Bacteria; phylum Bacteroidota; class Bacteroidia; order Flavobacteriales_D; family Sanyastnellaceae; genus UBA11663. Next base: position 3,514 of record PBWG01000130.1, read on the forward strand.
CGCCCAATACGTCTGGCTGGTGTTCATCCCCTTGGTCATCGTGGTGGTGACGGCCGTCAGCAACGGCGCCAACCTCACCGACGGCATCGACGGCCTCGCCACNGGCACCAGCGCCATCGTGGGCATGGCTTTGGCGGTGCTGGCGTACGTCAGCTCCAACACGCTCATCGCCGACTACTTGAGCATCATGTACATCCCAGGGTCGCAAGAACTCGTGGTGTTCATCGCAGCCTTCGTCGGGGCGTGCGTGGCCTTCTTGTGGTACAACGCCTTCCCCGCCCAGGTTTTCATGGGAGACACGGGGTCGCTCGCGCTGGGGGGCATCATCGCGACGTTCGCGATCGCCATCCGCAAAGAGCTTTTGATCCCTGTGCTCTGCGGCATCTTCTTGATTGAAAACCTGAGCGTGGTCATTCAAGTGGGTTGGTTCCGCCACACCAAAAAGAANTACGGCGAAGGCCGCAGGGTCTTCCTCATGGCGCCGCTCCACCACCACTATCAGAAGCAAAACATGCCGGAATCCAAGATCACGGCGCGCTTCTGGATTGTCGGCATCCTGCTGGCCGTCGTCACCATCGTCACCCTCAAAGTCCGCTGANCTCAGTCCCATGAACCTCACAGACCCCATCCTGATTTTGGGCGCCGGCGAAAGCGGCGTGGGCTCCGCCATGCTGGCGAAGTCCGTGGGNGCACGTGCGTTCGTNAGCGACGGAGGAGAAGGCCGCGGGCCAGGGCCGGCTGAATTGGTGGCCCACGGCATCGGCCACGAACTCGGCGGCCACCGCCCGGAAGCGTGGATCGACACCGAGGTGGTGGTCAAAAGCCCGGGCATCCCNGACGACGCCCCCATCGTGGACACGTGCCGNGCACAAGGACGGGAAGTCATCAGCGACATCGAGTACGCCAGCCGCGTCTTCACGGCGCAGGGCCACACCACCCCGGTGGTCGCCGTCACAGGCGCCAACGGCAAGACGACGACGACGTCCATGATCGACCACGTTTTGCGCCACGAAGGGTGGGACGTGGATTGCGTCGGCAACATCGGCACGAGCTGGTCCCGCCGCTTGGCCGAGCGGCAGGAAGCCGGCGACGCGGCGGCACAAGCCACCGTCATCGAGGTCAGCAGCTTCCAGCTCGACGGCACTTCGACGTTTCGACCGGACGTGGCCGTCCTGCTCAACATCACGCCAGACCACTTAGACCGGTACGACAACGACATGGCGTCGTACGCCGCGTCGAAGTGGCGCATCACGCAAGCCCAGCGCAAGGGCGACCACCTCATTTACAACGCGGACTGCGACTGGACCGGTCGCATGCTGCGCGACCGCGGCACCGCCGCCCAACTCCACCCCTTGTCTGCCGAGCGCCCGTACGACGAGGTCGCCCGCGAAGGCCGGGGTGGCGGTTTGGACCCTCAAGACCCTAGAAAATTCAAACTCCAACATCTCAATTCATTCACCATGACCATTCAAAAATTGGCCGTGCAAGGGAAGCACAACCTCTTCAACTCCATGGCGGCCGGCATGACAGGACGCATTCTGGACCTCCGCAAAGAGGGCATCCGCGAGAGCCTCCAAAGCTTCGAAGGCGTCGAGCACCGCCTCGAGTACGTCTCCGAGGTGAACGGCATCACGTTCATCAACGACTCGAAAGCCACCAACGTCAACAGCGTGTGGTACGCCCTGGAGTGCGCCACATCGCCTGTGATTTGGATCGCCGGCGGCATCGACAAAGGCAACGACTACAGCACCTTGGTGCCCCTGGTCCGCGACAAAGTGAAGCACATGATCTGCATGGGCAACAACAACAAGCCCCTGCACGACGCGTTCGACGGGCTTGTGGAGAGCAGCCACGACGTGGGCTCGGCCGAGGAAGCTGTGGCTTTGGCGTACCATCTTGGCATGCCAGGCGACCAAGCGTTGCTGTCCCCTGCTTGCGCGAGCTTCGACTTGTTTGGCAGCTACGAGCAACGTGGCCGCGCCTTCAAAAACGCCGTCCGCGCCCTCTGATTTGAGCCGATGAACGAACTCCTCGCAGGGATCCGTCAGCGGTTGGAAGGCGACCGCGTGCTCTGGGGCATCGCCCTGGTGCTGACCATGGCCTCTTTGGTCACGGTGTACAGCGCCATCAGCACGCTCGCGTACAAAGCCGACGGCAACAGCGCCAAATTCCTGTTCAAACAGGTGGGGTTGTTGTCCTTGGGGTGGCTCGTCATGTTCGGTGTGCACCGCATCCATTTCAAGTATTTCAGCAAACTCGCCAACCTGGTCATGGTGTTGGCGGTGGCCGCGCTGGTGTTCACGTTGCTCTTTGGCACGGACATCAACGACGCGCGGCGCTGGATCAAGATTCCCTTCATTGGATTGACGGTGCAGACCTCGGACTTTGCCAAGCTCGCCCTGGTCATGTGGGTGGCGAGGCAATTGCAAGTGCGCCGGGACAGGCTGCACGATTTTTGGCAAGGGGTGGCGCCCATCTTGGCTGGCATTGGCCTCGTGTGCGCGCTCATCTTGCCCTCGGATTTTTCCACCGCCGCCATGCTCGGCGCGATCTGTTTTGCCATGCTGTTCGTTGGAGGACTGCCGTGGCTGCAAGTCGCGCGGGTGGTGGGCATCGCCGCCTCGGCGCTGGTGATGCTCTACGGATTGGGCAAAGCGGCGCCTGAGGCCTTGCCCCGATTCGGAACGTGGGCGAGCCGCATCGAGAGCTTCGCGGGCTTCGCTTCCGGCGAAAGTGGTGGCGAGTCCAGTGCGGAAGACTATCAAATTGAATTGGCCCAAATCGCCATCCACAAAGGCGGCATCCTGCCGTCTGGGCCGGCGTCGGGCACCTCGCGGAACTTCCTGCCCCACCCCTATTCCGACATGATCTACGCCTTCATCGTGGAGGAGTGGGGCGCGATTGGGGGACTCGGGCTGGTCTTGCTCTATTTGGCCTTGCTGTTCAGGGCCTCCCAAACCGCAGTCCGATGCGATTCGTTGTTCGCCCGGAATCTGGTGCTCGGACTTGGGCTGACCATCGCCGTGCAAGCCCTCATCAACATGGGCGTGTCCGTCCGGCTGTTCCCCACCACCGGCCAACCGCTGCCCTTAGTGAGTTACGGGGGAACCTCGCTGCTGTTCACATGCATGTCCATTGGGATGATGCTCGCCGTGTCCCGCGTGGTGGCGGGAGAGGGCGTGAAAACGCAAGGCAACGCGCTCAAGCGATGACCCCACTCACCAACGTCATTGTTTCAGGAGGCGGCACAGGCGGCCACATCCACCCTGCGCTCGCGATTGCCGATGAGATCGTGCGTCGCAACCCCGAGGCCAACGTCCGCTTTGTCGGCGCCTTGGGGCGCATGGAAATGGACAAGGTTCCCGCCGCCGAGTACGACATCGACGGCCTGCGGATCACCGGCGTGGAACGGAAGCTGACCAGTACGCGCAATCTGGTGTTCCCCTTCATGCTCCTGAGCAGCCTCTGGAAAGCGCGACGCTTGTTGAAGAGACACCAACCGCAAGTGGTGGTCGGCGTCGGTGGGTTCGCCAGCGGCCCGTTGTTGGACCAAGCCGTACGTCTGGGCGTGCCCACCCTCATCCAAGAACAAAACAGCTTTCCCGGAGTGACCAACCGGCTTTTGGCCCACCGTGTGCGTCGGGTGTGTGCCGGCATGCCTGGCATGGAACGCTGGTTCCCGGCGAAGCGGCTTGTGGTCACCGGCAACCCCCTCCGGCACCACGTCGTCCAACTTGCCCAACCGCACGACGGTCAACACCAAGAAGCCCTCGACCATTTTGGACTGAGGGACGACCTGCCTGTGGTGTTTGTCATGGGCGGAAGCTTGGGCGCCGTGTCCATGAACGACGCCGTAAAAGCCATCCTGACTGCGGAACCCTCCGCAGCACAGCGCGGCTACCAGCTCCTGTGGCAATGCGGGGGACGGCATGAAGCGGAGGCCCAAACCTGGCTGAAGGCCCGCCCCTGCGATGGGGTGGTGTGTACCGGGTTTGTGGACCGCATGGACCTGGCTTACGGCGCAGCGCGCCTGATCGCGTCCCGCGCAGGGGCGATGTC
>PBWG01000131.1 GCA_002729115.1 Crocinitomicaceae bacterium
GTCCAGCTTGGTCAGCACCAAACCGGTGACGTCCGTGACCTCTGTGAACCGCTTGGCTTGCTCCAACGCGTTTTGGCCTGTGGACCCGTCTAACACCAACCACACTTCGTGCGGGGCGTCCGGCACCACCTTGGACATCACGCGCTTGATCTTGCCCAGCTCGTTCATCAAGTTCACCTTGTTGTGCAGGCGCCCCGCCGTGTCGATCAAGACCAAATCCGCGTTCCTTGCCACCGCCGCCTGCAACGTGTCGAAGGCCACCGCCGCAGGGTCGGAACCCATGTCCTGGGCGACGACTTCCACGCCGACGCGTTCTCCCCAAACCTTCAGCTGGTCGACCGCCGCCGCACGAAACGTGTCGGCCGCGCCCAACATGACGCTCAGGCCCTCAGACTTGTACCGGTGGGCCAGCTTGGCGATGGAGGTCGTCTTCCCGACGCCATTCACGCCGACGATCATCACCACGTGTGGGTGACTGCCGCCCCGCGGCACGCGGTACGCCGTCGAATCGGCCCACGTGCGGTCGTCGTCTTTGGTGATCAGCCCCAGCACCTCTTCGCGGAGCATGGTCAGCAGCTCGCTTTGGTCCACGTAGGCCTCCCAAGTGGCGCGCTTGCGCAACCGCCCCAGGATGGCCTCGGTGGTGTCCACCCCGACGTCCGACAGGATCAAGGCTTCCTCCAGGTCGTCCAACAGGTCGTCGTCGATTCGGCGACGTCCCGTGAACACCCTGGAGATGCGCTCCATGACGCCCTGCTTGGACTTGGCCAAGCCTTGGTCGAGCGACTCCTTCTTCTCTTGGCCAAACAGCCTCTTGAAAAATCCCATCAGGCGTTGCGTGTGTGGGGTGAAACAAAAAATGGGCCGGATTCACGAGGAAACCAGCCCATCCAAATTCGTTGATGTGGAAGCGACTTCCTCAGTTCTTGGCGAACCAGGCCTTCACTTCGTCGTTGTGCACCACTTCCTCCTTGAAGGCGTAAGCGCCGGTCTTTTCGCTGCGCACCATCTTGATCACCTTGGTGTGCTGACGACCACCTCCGGTCTGCAACGATGCCACTGTCTTCTTAGCCATGCTTTCTGAATTTCAGAGGTTTAAGTCTAATTACTTGATCTCCTTGTGCACCGTGTAACGGCGAAGGACTGGGTTGAACTTTTTGATCTCCATGCGGTCTGGAGTGTTCTTGCGGTTCTTCGTGGTGACGTAACGAGACGTCCCTGGCATGCCAGACTCTTTGTGCTCTGTGCATTCCAAAATCACCTGAACTCGGTTGCCTTTCTTCGCCATGGTTTCAAGAATTGGAGGGCAAAGATAGCGAATTCTCTCGATTGGAGCAACGCCCTTTTGCACACGCCTGCGTGAAGAAGCAAAAACAGGTCGCAATGCCAGTGTGAATGCAGCGTTTAGCTTCGTAACACATGGCGAAGAACATCCTCCTTCACGACAAAGATGACTCCTCTTCGGGCGGGGGCAAAAAAGCCAAGCGCACCAGCAAAGCCAAAAAGGGCGCGAAGCGAGGCACCAAGGCGCCCAAGTCTTGGTTCACCCTCCCCTCGTTCCAAGCTTTGGATAACGTCAAGGCATTTTGGGCCGATGAACGAACGCGCACCATTTCTGGGCTGATTGCCCTCACCACGGCGCTGATTTTCACCTTGTCCATCTTCTCGGCCTTCGGCTCGGGAGACCAGGACATTCGCTTGATTCAACTCGGCGCGGACGCCGACCCGCTGGAAGCCTTCCACAACATCGTGGGCGGACTCGGGGCGTACATCGGGTATTTCTTCGCACGTCAAGGCTTGGGCCTTGGTGCGTTGGCCATCCCATTCATGCTGACCTTGTTGGGCGTCAAGTGGTTGACCGACAAAGACCTTCTCCCCTTGGGCAAGTCGTTCCGTTTGGCGTTGGCCCTCGCGTTGATTCTGCCGTGCCAACTCGCCCTGATCACCCCGTCCGTGTCGGTGGACGGCGAGCCTCAATTCAGCTGGCTGAACGACCACATCGTCGGTGCGGCGGGCATTTGGAGCATGCAGTTCATGCGCCATGTCCTTCGAGCGATGGCCCCTGTGCCGCTGTTTGTAGCCCTTCTGATCATGTGGGCTTACAACCACTTCGAATCGTTTGCCAAGATGAGGGAACGCTTGTCAAGCTGGATGCGTGCTCCCAAAGACACCATGCGGGCCGAAGACGAGGCAGACGAAGCTGCAGTAAAACAAGACGCAGCTTCACGCGAGGGCCAGGCGCCCGAGGCTTCTGCGTCTGAGCGCCCCATGTCGGCCACGAACATCTTGCTGGCGAAAGACAAAGCCAAGGAGGAAGCGGAAGCCGCGCAGGCCGCGGACGACGGCGAGAATGTGCCGTTTGAGGTGACCCTGCCTCCGGAACCTGAGCCAGAACCCGAGGAAGTTGTCCCTGTCGTGGCGGCCGACAAGGACGAGCATGCCGATGGCGCAGGGGACCAAGTGGCGTTTGAAGTGAAGGAAGCCCAAGACGAGGAAGTTCTGACCAAAGCGCAACTGGACGACCTGACCCAGGAGTTTGGGCCGTTTGACCCGACGCTGGATTTGCCCAAATTCCAGCTGCCCAACATCGACAAGCTGGCGGACCATGGCGACGGGAAGCACCGCGTCACGGCGGAAGAACTCGACGTCAACAAGGACAATATCATCCGAACGCTGCAAAACTTCAAGATTGAAGTCGACCGGATTTCGGCGGAAGTCGGGCCGACCGTGACGTTGTACGAAATCGTGCCAGCGCCTGGGGTGCGCATCAGCAAAATCAAAAACCTCGAGGACGACATCGCCTTGAGCCTGGCGGCTTTGGGCATTCGCATCATCGCCCCCATCCCAGGCAAAGGCACAATCGGCATCGAGGTGCCCAACTCCAACCCGGACGTCGTCAGCATGCGCACGCTGATTGCCAGCGAAAAGTTCCAGAACAGCGACGCCGAGCTGCCCATCGCCTTGGGCAAGACCATCAGCAACGAGACCTACGTCTTCGACATGGCCAAAATGCCGCACCTGCTCATGGCCGGCGCCACAGGCCAGGGAAAGTCTGTCGGATTGAACGCCATGTTGGTGAGCATGCTGTACCGCCGGCATCCGTCGACGTTGAAGTTTGTGCTGGTGGACCCCAAGAAGGTGGAACTCACCCTGTACAACAAGATCGTGCGCCATTACCTGGCGCAGTTGCCGGACAGCGAAGACCCCATCATCACGGATACCAGCAAAGTGGTGTCCACGCTCAACAGCTTGTGCGTGGAAATGGACCAGCGGTACGAGCTCCTTAAGGCGGCGCAGTGTCGGAACATCAAGGAGTACAATGCCAAGTTTGCCAAGCGCAAAATCATTCCGGGGTTGGCGGACGGCCATACGGACAACGGCAAGGACATCCACCGCCTTGGGCACCACTACATGCCGTACATCGTCCTTGTGGTCGACGAGTTTGCCGACTTGATCATGACCGCCGGCAAGGAAGTGGAAACGCCCATCGCGCGTTTGGCGCAGCTCGCGCGTGCCATCGGCATCCACCTGATCATCGCCACGCAGCGTCCGTCGGTCAACATCATCACCGGCACAATCAAAGCCAACTTCCCCGCACGCGTGGCGTTCCGGGTGACCTCGAAAATCGACTCCCGCACCATCCTTGATGCTGGGGGCGCCGACCAACTGATTGGACGTGGCGACCTTCTGATGAGCACGGGCAACGACCTGATTCGCTTGCAATGCGGCTTCGTGGACACCCCTGAAGTGGAGAAGATTTGCGAATTCGTGGGGTCGCAGCAAGGCTTCGCACAATCCTACGAATTGCCGCCCCCTCCAGCGGAGGCGAGCGAATCAAGCGGCGGCATTGACCAAGAAGACCGGGACCCCATGTTTGAAGACGCCGCACGTGTGTTGGTGATGCACCAACAGGGATCCACATCCCTCTTGCAGCGAAAGCTGAAGCTGGGGTACAACCGTGCGGGACGTTTGATTGACCAATTGGAAGCGGCCGGCATCATCGGACCGTTTGAAGGCAGCAAGGCCCGGAAGGTCTTGGTGCCCGACGAAGCGAGTTTGGAACAGTTGTTGCAATCCAGCTCCACCACAACCGAGTAAGTTTGCATCATGCGGAAGATTCTCTCCATGTTCGGCGTGCTTTGCGCCATGGCCCTGACCCCTGCCCTCAGCCAAGATCCAGACCTCCTGTTGGGCGATTTGAGCGAGAAGGCCAAAACCTACGCCGCCTACGAAATCTCCTACACCAGCACCCTGGTGGACCTGAAGAACGATTTCGAACTGACGCAAGAAGGATCTGTCCAGATTGAAGGAGACCGCTTTCACTTGGATTTGGGCGACTACGTGATTTACTGCGACGGTGAATCCGTGTGGACGTTTGAGCCCGAGATGAACGAGTGCTACCTCGACGACATGGAGACCATGCGCGAGGAAGGCATGGACCCTTCTCAACTGTTCACGGTGTGGGAGGAAGACTTCCGTCGCGAGTGGATGGGTCGCGCCCAGGTTGGAGACAAAGACTGCGCCCACGTCAACCTCTACGCGGGCGAAGACAAGCCCTACCACACCCTTCAGTTGTTCATCGACGACTCCGCCCTTGAAATCGTGCGCATCGTCATGAAAGGACGGGAAGGAAGCGACGTGACGTACACCGTGACGTCCTTCTCCACCGCGCTGGAGGTCAAGCCAGGGATGTTCACCTTCCCGGCNGAAAAGCACCCCGGCGTCGACCTCATCGACAACCGCATTTGANNNTNAGNCAGGCGCGCCTCAGTCCTCGGGCTTCTTGCGCTCNTTGGCCCCAGGCCACGGAATGGGCGTCCCGTCGGGCTCGTANGCCTNNGGAAACAGGTGNCGGTACTCCATGGGCACAGGGATGACGTCTTCGATTTCTGGATCGATGAACAACCTGGGCTGAAACGGAGGAAGTTCAGGCATGGTGTCCAGGGGGCACCAGTCCAGCTGAGCGAACCGCCGCAACTCCCATGTCTCGTTGAACCACGCCCCTTCTTCTTGTCGCTGGTTCCACACAAGGTCCCCCATCATGGAGGTCACGAACCAAGCCGCGTCCGGAGCATGCCTCACGCCGGCGTCCAGGACAGCGTCGTGGGCCAACGTGGCGTACTTGTCTGGGTCGGTGCCTGCGACGTCCCTGAACTGCTGCAAGGCGTCGAAGCGGGTGGAGTCTTCCCATTGGATGGCGGCTGAGCGAGGCAACGTCAACCGCCAGCGCTCCATCAAATCCCCTTCCACAAAAGGCATGTCTGCAACTTCCGGATGGGCATAGACCACAAAGTCAGAGCTGTCGTTCATCTGCAATTCGGTCTGCAGCGCCGCCCACATCGAGCGTGAAGAACGGCCGGCCACACCCACGACCACGTTCCGTTCGTACGGCGTGACGTGCTCGGCCAAGCGGCCAACGGACCTGCGGCTGGCCTGAACCGTGTCCAACAACGCATGGCGAAGCGAGTCGCCTTCTTCCAGCCACTTGGCACGCTGTTGTGCGTTGAACACCTGCTCAAACGCCGTTTCCAGCAGCGCGTCGTTGCCTTGGGTGACCACCAAAACAACCCGATCGGTGTCGTGCTTGGCGGACACCCACCGGGCCAACCGCTCCACCCCCGCCAATTCCAAGGGCACAGCAGATCGGACGCCAGGTCCACGCTCCACGTAACGCTCGGGCTGTTCGGTCAACAGGATGTGCTGCTTGCCAAGGCGGTCGATTTTGGGTGCCACGACACCCACATTTTCCCGCATGAGCGGCCCCACAACCACATCGGCCCGACCCAAATGAGCCTGTCCATATTGGGGACGTCCCAACGAGTCTGGGGTCTCGTCCAAGACTTCGACCTCGACGGGCACGCCAGCTTCGCCCAACTGGGACACGGCCGCTTCCACCCCGTGCAAGCACGACATCGCGATTTCCCGGAGGCGGACGGTCTTCCGGGGAAGCATGCCTCCCTCGAGGGTGTCCACTTGCAAGCCAAAAGGCAACAGGACGGCCAACCTCAGCGTGTCGACCTGAGCTGAGTCCGTCTGGGCATCCGCCGAGGACACAAGAAGGCACGCTGCCAACAGGCAGAGCGCTCGTGCACGGAAGATGTGAAGGGTCATTCCCATTCGATGGTGGCGGGGGGCTTCGAGCTAATGTCGTACACAACCCGGTTCACGCCACGCACCTTGTTGATGATGTCGTTGCTGACCTTGGCCAAGAAATCATAAGGCAAGTGGCACCAGTCGGCCGTCATGCCGTCGGTGCTGCTCACGGCACGAAGGGCCACGGCGTTCTCGTACGTCCGCTCGTCCCCCATCACGCCCACGCTTTGCACGGGAAGCAGGATGGCCCCTGCCTGCCACACGTCGTCGTACAGGCCGGCGTCGCGCAAGCCTTGGATCCAAATGTGATCCACCTCCTGCAACACGCGCACCTTCTCGGCGGTGATGTCCCCCAAAATGCGAATGGCGAGGCCCGGACCTGGGAACGGGTGACGCCCCAGGATGCGCTCCTTGATGTTCATGGCGCGTCCCACGCGTCGAACCTCATCCTTGAACAACAATCGCAGGGGCTCCACCACCTCGAGGGTCATGTAGTCGGGCAATCCGCCCACGTTGTGGTGACTTTTGATCGTGGCCGAGGGGCCGCCTGTCGCGCTGACCGACTCGATCACGTCGGGATAGATCGTGCCCTGACCCAGCCAGCGGGCGCCTTCCACCCCTTTGGACGCATCATCAAACACCTCGACAAAGACGCGCCCAATGGCCTTGCGCTTGGTCT
>PBWG01000132.1:0-3940 GCA_002729115.1 Crocinitomicaceae bacterium
AGGTGAGAGCCCTCCTCGCAGATGAGCGCGCGGCCATGTTGAACGAGGTCGGCCTGGCGGCACATCGCCTCAGGGTCCATGGTGTCGTGCGTGGCCCCGACCATCAACGTTGGCGTGGCGATCTCCGGAAGCCGGGCCGTGATGTCCCAGTCGATGATTCGGCCTCCCACCTTGAATTCGCTCGGGCCTTGCATCAGGTCGTAGAGCTTGTAATTGAGCCGTGCGAACGATCCGGTCACGTCCTCCGGCCAGGTGTCCAGGCGGCACACGTGCTTGCGGTAGAATTCCTTGTCCACCAATTCGAGGTAGGTCGGGTCGTCGTACGCCCCGGCCGCTTCGTAGGCCTCCAACGAATCCACAAGCGTTGCGCGCATGGCCGGCCTGAGAACCTCCTTGTTGTACGCGGCGTAGTCGGGGATCGACGACTGCATGTTGCACACGACCAAACCCTTCAAATGCCCCGGGTGGGCCAACGCGTATTCCATCGCCAGCATCCCTCCCCAGCTGTTGCCGAGCAAGTAAAAATTGGTCGAATCCATGCCCAGCGCTTGCCGTACTTCGTCCACTTCTTGAACCCACTGGGGAATGTTCCACAAGTCCTCCTTTGGCTGGTCGCTGAAGAAACTGCCAAGCTGGTCGTACATGTGCACTTCCGCCGTCCTGCCCCCAAGACCGGCATGGGTTGGCAGCTGGTAGGCGAGGTTGAGCATGTACTCGTGGGTGCACGCCGGACCGCCGTGGAGCACCAGGACCTTGGTGTCGTCGCTGGCGCCGAATTGCTGCGTAAACACCTCGTAGCCGTTGCTGAGCGTGACCATGGTCACGCCATCTTCGGCGTGTTTGGCGGCGCGCAAGGCCAGATCCTCCTCTGAAAAGGTCATGGCGCAATTGCCGGTGACATGGTAATCGTCGACGGGGTCTGGAACGGGGGAAGTGGCCGGTGCGCCGCAGCTCAAGGCGGCCAAACACCACGCCGCTCCCAACATGTGCAGGGCGGTTTTCATGCCCTCAAGATGGGCCCCAGGTCGCGAACATTGAAACTCCTTGGCGTGTATTCCTCCCGTGGGACGCATGAAGCCGCCAACGAACCAAGTCCACCGCGCTGGCGCATCGTGGGAAGAATGGCCTGAGGAGGACATCGACCGCGTGATCCAAATGGCGTGGGNGGACCGGACNCCTTTNGANGCGATTGAATGGCANTTTGGNCTGAAGGANAANGACGTCCGNGCNCTNATGCGGNGGTTCATGAAACGCAGCAGCTTCGAGATGTGGCGCAAGCGNGTCAAGGGCATGGCCAACAAGCATGGCAAGCGACGTGGCGGNGACGTGAACCGGTTCCGCGCACCCGACCAGCGGCCTTGATGCCTACATTGCGGGCATGACGTTTGCGAAATCCCTTTCTCGCCTCACGTGGGCGATGGCCGCCGTGGCCTTTTTGGCCTCAAACACAGATCTGCACGCCCAACGAAGCGGCTCCAAGTCCGCCAACGTGGAACTGACCACCATCCCCACCGTTCCCTACGAGATGGTCGACAAGGTGGCGTTCTTCATCCATGCGGACCCCACGTTCTTCACCCTCGACGACCTGCGTCGTTACGGGGGNAACATCAAGATCATCAAGGACGGCGAACGCCTGGAAGCCATGAAGTACTTCAGCTTGGGCAAGGAAGTCCAGATTGTGGACGACATGCCCACGTGCATCGTGGANGTNGCCTTGGGCCCAGACCAAATCCTCGGCGAGCCCAACATCAAGTCCGGCACCGCCAAGGGCTCGGACGTGAAGACCTACTGGGCCGAATTCGCCCACGAGCTGCCCGTCCGCATCACCATCTCGGACGCCAACGGCAACATCATCGACGGCTGGGAAGAGACCTCGACCAACCAAATCCGTTACGGCAACGAGAAGGTGGCCACCATGGAGTCCGGTGTGCTCGGCGGTTTCTCCTACACGTCAGGCATGATGACGTTCGACAGCCCGATGGAGGTCCGCAACGAATTGCGTGGCTATGAAGGCACACGCTTCGTGCGTCGAAAGGCCGTCCTGATGCAAATGAGCAAGGTCATCGACGAGATGGAAGAGCGTTTGTTCTTCATCGACACCAAGCAAAAGGTGAACGTCTACGTCGGCAAAGGCAAGCACGACTACACCGAGCTCGAGACGGCCCAGGAAACGGCCGTGACAGCTTACAAAGAAGGCAACTTCGACGCCCTCGACGCCCCCATCGCCACGTGGAACGCCTGGCTCGAAGAACTCGACTTCGTCGACAAGAAAGCCAAGGTGACCAAGAAGGTGGCCCTCGGGTTGCAACTCAACCTCGCCACGGCCCACCTCTACCGCAACGAATTTGGCCCCTGTGGTGCCGCCATCTCGGCCGCGCGTGGGTTGGCCGTGGGCGACCAGTCCAAGCTGAACGAATGCGACGAATTGGTGGACCGCCTCTTGAAGCGCCGTCGCTCCCAGCAGGCCAACCCTGGCTTTGAGATGCCCAGCGAGGAGGCAGTGGAGCGTGAAAAGGCGCCCGACTTCAAGAGCGCGATTGGCAAGCGTTCCCAGAACAAGGATGTGGCCATGATTTTGGCCGGAGACCGCTACAGCGAAGTCGGAGGNTTGATGGCGCAATGGGAAGCCGAGGCGCTTTCAGGCANTGCCGAATCTGCAGCCACCGAGACCGCGGAAATGACCATGGAGCAGCGCCTCGGNGCNAAGCTCACCGGCGCCATCGGCGGCGTGTCCCTCATCCTCAGCCCCTTCACCGACGGCGACCTCGTCGGCCAGCCCCTCCCCGCCGAGGTGTTGTCCATCCCCAAGTTGGTCTACCTCGACATCTCGGGCATGAAGGTGGGTGCNTTGCCCGCCAACATCGACGAGTTGAGCATGCTCCAAACCTTGGTGGTCAGCAACAACGACTTGACTGANTTGCCTGCGACNTTGGCCAACATCCCCACCCTCAAGCGCGTGGTGGCCCGCAACAACAGCCTCACATCCGTGCCCGAGGGCATGGAGTTGATCCCAGAATTGAAAGTCATCGACCTCAAGGGCAACCCNTTCGACGACGGCGCCAAGGTGTCGACCATCCGCCGGTTTGGCGAGGACACCAAAATCAAGCTCGACTGATGGCCAAATTCTTCACCCTTTGTGTGGCGGTCCTCCTCGGGACTGGGGCGTTGCATGCGCAGACGACCGCCAGCCCGGTGTTGCCGGTGCAGCCCAAGAAGCTTCATGACGGCCTGATCAAGGTCAATTTGACCGACTTCATCTCCGGCAAATACAGCCTGTCCTACGAGCGCGTGATTGGTCCATGGACCACCGCCGAATTCACAGTGACTGGCATCGGGATGACCACCAGCGACTACACCTACACCATTGCCCAGGCGTCTTACTACCCCTACTCCAGCTTCTACCCCAGCTTGCCTGCAGACATGACCACGGAGATGTCGGGTTGGGAAGTGTCCGGTGCCGTGCGCAAGTACGGCTGGGTGGACGACGGCGTGCCGGATGGCTTCTACGCCTCTGCGTTCCTCATGGCGGGAGGTGTGACCATCGAAGCCGACGAGCGCCTCCGCCCTGTGGCCTTCGACCCGGACACCGTGCAGTGGGAGCCTGGGGGCTTTTTGGATGAGGTGGACCACAAATTGGACGTGACCAAGTGGGGCTTTGGCCTGACGGTGGGCTACCAATGGCTCACCGAAAGCGGGCTCGGCATCGACGCCTACATGGGCCCCATGTTCCGTGGAATCAACCGCACCTTCGTCATGGACGGCTACACCAACGAAGAAGCCAGCGACATCGTTCGCCAGCGCATCGAACAGCGCTACTGGATGTCGCCCGGACCCGGCGAGCATTACAATGGCAACACCGGACCTTGGTTCACTGGAGGACTCAAGGTGAGTTTGGCCTTCTGAGGCCGCTCCTCCATTGCACGAAACAAAAACGGCGGCC
>PBWG01000132.1:3946-5096 GCA_002729115.1 Crocinitomicaceae bacterium
GGCCGCCGTTTTTCGTCTTCACNTGGGCNTTCNANTCAACCCATTTTCTCGCCGTGCTGGCTGTCGTCCAAGCCGCGCTTCTCTTGATGCTCTGTGACGCGCATGGGGATGAGTGCGTTCACCACGGCGAACAGGCCGTAGCTCAACCCAAAGGCCCCCACAGCCACGCCCAACAGCGCCACGAGGTGCTTCACGAACGTCTCGGTTTCTCCTGAGGTCAGCCCAATTTCCGCCGCGAACACCCCGGTGAGCACCATGCCCANCATNCCGCCCACGCCGTGGCTGGCGAAGACGTCCAACGTGTCGTCCACACGGCCCGATTTGTGAAACACATCGATGCACACGTTGCTGATCAGTGAGGCAACGAATCCAATGAGCAGGCTGTCGCCCAGGCTCACAAATCCAGCGGCCGGGGTGATGGCCACCAAGCCCACCACGGCGCCGATGCACGCCCCCACCGCAGACATCTTGCGGTCGCGGTAACGGTCGAAGAAAATCCACGTGATCATGGCCGTGGCAGAGGCCAGGTTGGTGTTGGCGAACGCCAGCACCGCGTCGGTGCCCGCCGAGAAGGCCGAGCCCGCATTGAAGCCAAACCACCCGAACCACAACAATCCGGTGCCTAAAATCACAAACGGGATGTTCGCCGGGGTCTCCTCTTGCTGGATCCGACGCCCCAGGAACAACGCCCCTGCCAAGGCCGCGCATCCCGCCGACATGTGCACCACCGTGCCTCCAGCAAAATCGAGTACGCCCCACGTCCGAAGCAAGCCCTCAGGGTGCCAAGTCATGTGACAGAGCGGTGGATAAACCACCAATGCGAACAGGACCATGAACAAGATGTAGGCCCGGAATCGCACGCGTCCCGCCATGCTGCCTGTGATGAGCGCGGGGGTGATGATGGCGAACTTGAGCTGGAACAGGGCAAACAACAAAAACGGCACCGTGCCGGCAAAGTCCGCGTTGGGGCTGAGCCCCACGTTTCGAAACGCCAAGAATGTCCGCGGGTCGCCCACGATGCCACCAAGGCTGTCGCCAAAGCACAAGCTGAACCCGACCAGCACCCACAACACGCTGATCACGCCGAGGGCAACGAAACTCTGGAGCATCGTCGAAATGATGTGCTTCTTGTCGACCATCCCTCCGTAGA
>PBWG01000133.1 GCA_002729115.1 Crocinitomicaceae bacterium
GGGGAAACCACGGTGATTTGTCGGGTTTCCAAATCTGACAGGGGAATGGGACTGGCCAAATCCTTGGCTTTGAAGACCACTTGATGGGGCTCGGCCCGAACCTCGGCGCAGGTCGGCGACCATGTGAAGGTGCCCAGGCCGTTGCCCCAGTAGGTGAAGTCCGCCGGGTGGTCGACTTCGGTGAGCGCGCCGCCCACTGCGGTCAAGGTCACAGGGTGGTTGTCGGGATCTGAGGCCAGCACGTCGAAGGTCAAATTGGTCCCGGCCAAGACACACGTGTCGGCCATGGGCACCACCTCAGGGGGTTGGTTGGCGCAGAGTTGAACGTCGATTTGGATGTCGCGCACCACTTCGCCCACTTTGCGAAGCGTCCCATTGACGGGCCGCCACTCCTCAATGCGGATGGCCACGTTGTATTCCCCCACCAGCTGCGGGGTGGTCCAAGTGAGGTCCCCGATTTCCGGGTCAATGGTGAATTCGTCTTCCCCTGGGCTCACCTCGTCCGGATAGACGTAGGTCGGAATGGGCTCGCCGTTGAACCCTCGGCATGGGACCAAGCTGTAGGTCAGCACGTCGCCGTCGGGGTCGTGGGCGGCCGGGTTGTGGATCCAAGGCTGGTTCAAACACGCGTTCTCGGTGGCCGGATTCAACAACTGCACGCTGTTGTTGTGGCCCGCTTGCGGGTCGATGATGAGCAAGGATCGGATGGCGAACGGCGTGTCCACCGAGCCCACCATGTTGAGCACGCCTTCGTTGCGGTTGGGGTCTTCCACGGAAAGCTCGTACACCCCAGGGCCCCCGTAGGTGTGCGTGCCCCGGTACGTGTTCACCTGGACGTTTCCGCCGAGTTGACCCACCGGCAACTCACGGGCCAAGCTGTCCAGGTCGTTTCCCGTTTCGTCGCCCCACCTCAAGAACAAAAAAGGCCGGTCTGCCAGGGCGTCGGACTTCGTGTAGGTCGTAATGACGACCTCGTAGGTCAACCCCTGGACGTGGGTGTAGGTGATCTCGCCCGCGCGGTTGTGGGTCGCCCATCCTGTGGTGGCGTGAACGGCCATGGCCCACGCCACCGCCACCCAGGTGCGCCACCCAGAGAGTTGGGGGACCTGAGGGTTGGGATTTTGGCGTGAGGTCATGGAAAGACCAAGGTACTCGTCGCTACCTTTGACCAACCTCCATGAGCTCCAAGAATTCAAAAATCAGGGTCGGCATTTCCTGCGGCGACCCGAACGGCATCGGACTGGAAGCGTTGGCCGACGCCTTCCGCGACGAGCGCACCCTGGCAAGCATTGTGCCGGTGGTCTTTGCGCCACGTGCCCTCGTTGAACGCGCCTTTGAAAACATCGCTTGGGGCGAGGTGGGAGATGCGTCGGAGGCACGTCCAGGCCAAATCAACGTGCTCGACTTCGAGGCGGCCGAGTTCACCCATCAACCGGGTGAAGCGACCCAACAAGCCGGGGCCGTGGCCATGGAAAGCCTCCAGCGCGCCGTGGGCCACTTGGCCAAGACCGCCGTGGACGTGCTCGTGACGGCACCCATCAACAAAGACACCATCCGTCAGGCAGGCTTCTCCTTCCCAGGCCACACCGAATACCTCGCCAGCGAGGCCGGGGTGGACGAAGTGCTCATGCTGCTGTGTTGCGACGGTCTTCGGATCGGCATGGTCACTGGCCACGTCGCGTTGAAGGACGTGAGCGCGCAGTTGACCCCCGACCGCATCGTGGCCAAGTTGAGCCTGATGAACGACAGCCTGATCCGCGACTTTGGCATCCCCACCCCACGCATCGCCGTGTTGGGCCTGAACCCGCATGCTGGCGACAACGGCATGATGGGGGACGAGGAGAAGCGCATTTTGGCCCCGGCGTTGGACAAGGCCAAGGCCGAGGGAATCGAAGCCATGGGACCCTACGCCGCCGATGGCTTCTTCGGGTCCGGGGCGTTCAAGCACTTCGACGGGGTGCTCGCCATGTACCACGACCAAGGCCTCGCTCCCTTCAAGGCCCTGAGCTTTGGGCGTGGGGTGAACTTCACTGCGGGCCTGCCCGTCGTGCGGACCAGCCCTGACCACGGCACTGGTTTTGACATCGCGGGCCAAGGAAACGCCCAGGGCGCCTCCATTCGGGAAGCCATTCGATTGGCGTGCGACGTGCGGAAGCACCGCCTCGAACACCGCGAATTTGCTGGGAATCCGCTCGAAATCGCCCCCCCCAAGCCCGAATACAGGGGTCGCGGTCGGGGTTGAGGCCCACAAGGGTTGGCAAATCCACCCGCTTTGGCTACCTTTGCACTCCCCAAAAATTTGGAGGACATGGATTTGATGGCCGATTACCGCATCCCATTTGTGGGTTTGAAGCCTGGAAAACATGAATTCCAAATGCGTGTGGACCCGGAGTTCTTTGCTTGTTTTCCCTATTCCGACGTGGACCAAGTTCATGGCGAAGTGCATGTGGAGTTGGACAAACTCGACACCACCATGACCCTCCGCCTGGACCTCGACGCCAAACTCACCGCCCCGTGCGACCGATGCTTGGACGACGTGAACATCCCGCTCACCAGCAGCGACCGAATTTCGATTCGCTTTGGAGACGACACGGTGTTGGAAGACGACTTGTGGATCCTTGGCTCTAAGGAGTACGAATTGGACGTGGCGCACGCCATTTTTCAATTGGTGCACCTGGCCAAACCTTCCCGAGTCATCCACGAACAGGAAACCGACTGCGACCTCAGCATGACTGAGTGGCAAGACGATTCTGCGGAAGATGGAGAAGACGGCGACGACATCGACCCACGCTGGGCAGCATTGAAAAGACTCGACAACTAACGCACCATGGCACATCCCAAAAGACGGCAGAGCAAAACGCGCACGCGCAAGCGCCGCACCCACGATGCTTTGACACCTCCCAACGTGAGCACCTGTCCCACCACGGGTCAAGCACACCTGTCTCACCGCGCCCACTGGCACGAAGGCAAGCTCTACTACAAGGGCAAGGTGGTGATGGAGCGCGAGGAAGCGTAACTGCCCAAAACCGACTCGTCACCTATGGGTGACACGAAAAAGGATTCCAAACGGAGTCCTTTTTTCATGCCGCAACTTTTCCACGGAACCCGTTGAAGACTCGCACCTTCACGGACTTCCCCCCTCAGAAGGGCCTTCTACCTTTGGCCAACTCTGAATACGACTTCGATGCCTGCAGCCATCACATGCGTCTCGGGATTTTTGCCCGAAGACAAGCTCACCAACTTCGACCTGGAAAAAATGGTCGACACCACCGACGAATGGATTCGGACCCGCACGGGCATCCAAGAACGTCGGATCCTGAAGGACCCCAACAAAGCCACCTCCGACATGGGCGCGGAAGCGGTGAAGTCCTTGTGCGCCAAGTCCGGATTGGCCCCTGAAGACATCGACATCGTCATCTGTGCCACCGTGACGCCCGACATGTTGTTCCCCTCCACCGCCAACCTCATTGCCCACAAGGCAGGGGCGACCAAGGCCTGGGGATTTGACCTGTCTGCGGCATGCAGTGGCTTTTTGTTCGCCTTGACCACGGGCGCCCAATTCGTGGAAAACGGCAGCGCCAAAAACGTGGTGGTCGTGGGGGCCGACAAAATGAGCTCCATCATCGATTACACCGACCGCACCACGTGCGTCTTGTTTGGCGACGGTGCGGCCGCCGTGTTGCTGCAGCAAGATGAAGGCGATTGCGGAGTCGTCGACAGCCAACTGTACTCGGATGGCTCCGGGGGTGACTTCTTGTGCATGAAAGCCGGCGGCTCCCTCCGTCCGGCCAGCCACGAAACGGTGGACGCCAAGCAGCACTTCATTTTCCAAGACGGTCAACCCGTGTTCAAGGCCGCGGTGACCAACATGGCCGACGTGAGCTACGAGGTGATGGAACGCAACAACCTGACCGCGGACGACGTGGCCTGGCTGGTGCCTCACCAAGCAAACCTGCGCATCATCGACGCCACCCAACGTCGCACTGGCCTGCCTCACGAAAAGGTCATGATCAACATTCAGAAGTACGGCAACACCACCGCAGCGACCATCCCGCTTTGCCTCCACGACTGGGAATCCCAACTCAAGCGCGGCGACAACCTCATCCTTGCGGCGTTTGGTGGTGGGTTCACCTGGGGCTCTGTCTATCTCAAATGGGCTTACGACGGCAGCAAATTCGCCTGACAAGCCAGTCCTCTCTACCTTTCTTCCCTGAAAAACCCAAAATCTCCGACATGAAACTGACGGAAATCCAGGACCTCATCAAGTTCGTTGCACGCGCTGGCGTGACCGAAGTTGAAATCGAACAGAAAGAATTCAAGATCACCATCAAGTCTGAAATGCCCAAAGGACGCGGCAAGAAGGACGAAGCCATGGTGCAAACCATCCAAGTGCCTGCGGCCGTGCCGCAAGCCATGGTGGCGGCCCCGGTGGCCGCAGCACCCGTGGCGGCACCGGCGCCTGCGGCCCCTGCAGCTCCAGCGGCTCCCGCGGCGGAGGAAGCGTCCAACTTGATCGAGATCAAGTCGCCCATGATCGGCACCTTCTACCGCCGTCCTTCCCCTGACAAAGACGTGTTCTGCGAAGTTGGAGACGTGCTGAAGCCAGGCGACACGGTGTGTGTGGTGGAGGCCATGAAGCTCTTCAACGAGATTGAATCGGAAGTCTCAGGCAAGATTGTCAAGATCTTGGTCGACGACAACTCCCCCGTGGAGTTCGACCAGCCACTCTTCTTGGTGGACCCCTCTTGATCCGTTGAATCCAATCCTGAACGCATGTTCAACAAGATTCTGATTGCCAACCGCGGCGAGATTGCGCTTCGCGTGATCCGCACCTGCCGCGAAATGGGCATCTCCACCGTGGCGGTCTATTCCACCGCAGACCGGGACAGCCTTCACGTGCGCTTTGCGGACGAAGCGGTGTGCATCGGCCCCGCCCCCAGCGCGCAGAGCTACCTCAACATCCCCAACATCATTGCCGCCGCGGAGATCACGAATTCGGACGCCATCCACCCCGGATACGGCTTCCTCTCCGAGAACGCGAATTTCTCCCGCATCTGCGCTGAGAACGATATCAAGTTCATCGGAGCAAGTCCCGAGATGATCGACGCCATGGGGGACAAGGCTTCGGCCAAGGCCACCATGAAAGAAGCCGGCGTGCCCACCATTCCAGGCAGCGAAGGCATTTTGGCCGACTTCGACGAAGCCAAGGCCTGCGCCCACGAAATCGGTTACCCGATCATGCTGAAGGCCACCGCTGGCGGCGGCGGTAAGGGCATGCAGGTGTGCCACAACGACGAAGAATTGGCAGAGGGGTGGGAATCCACCCGTCGTGAAGCCGGCGCCGCGTTTGGCAACGACGGCATGTACATGGAGAAGTTTGTGGTGGAACCCCGCCACATTGAAATCCAAATCGCCTCCGACCAGCGCGGCAAAGCTTGCCACCTGAGCGAGCGCGATTGCTCCATCCAACGCCGCCACCAAAAGTTGGTGGAAGAAACCCCTTCTCCCTACATGACGGACAAGCTCCGTGAAGACATGGGGGAAGCGGCCATCAAGGCTGCCGAAGCGGTGAAGTACGAAGGCGTGGGCACCGTGGAATTCCTGGTCGACGCCGACCGGAACTTCTACTTCATGGAGATGAATACCCGGATTCAGGTGGAGCACACCATCACGGAAGAAGTGATCGACTACGATTTGATCAAAGAGCAAATCAAGTTGGCGGCTGGCGAAAAAATCACAGGCCGCAACCACTTCCCGAAGCTTCACAGCATCCAGTGCCGCATCAACGCAGAGGACCCGGACCGCAACTTTGCCCCGAGCCCAGGCCGCATCACAGATTACCACGCCCCCGGCGGACACGGTGTCCGTGTGGACACCCACGCGTATGCAGGGTACATGATCCCTCCACACTACGACAGCATGATCAGCAAGCTGATTGTGGTGGCCCAAACCCGTGAGGAGGCCATCACCAAGATGCAGCGCGCCTTGGACGAGTACATCATTGAAGGGGTAAAAACAACCATCCCGTTCCACCAAAGGCTGATGCGCAATCAGCGCTTCCGAGACGGCGACTTCACCACGAAGTTCTTGGAAGAAGAGAACGTCTGAATCCGCAACGCCTGGCCACGAGCCGGGCGTTGTGCTTTCAGGCTTGGCCTTGGATCCGTTCGACGAGCGTGGTCGTGCTCCGGCCAGGCACCAACGGCACCGCCACCACCGAGCCTCCTGCCGCGCGCACCTCGGCGCTTCCCACGATGTATTTGGCGTCTGTCGGATCCGTGACTCGAGGGTCGTAGTCGCCGCCTTTGACCAAGACGTCGGGACGCAAGGCTTGCACCACCTTCAACGGGGTGTCCTGATCGAACAGGACGACCGCGTCCACGCAGCGAAGGGCCGCCAACATCCGGGCCCGGTCCTCTTCGTGGTTGTAGGGGCGGGCGTCTCCCTTGCCCAAGCGCTTGAC
>PBWG01000134.1 GCA_002729115.1 Crocinitomicaceae bacterium
CACCATGATGTCGAAACTCGTGGTCAACGCTTCGAAGTAGCGGTTCACCCGCCTGACCCGTTCCAACAAGAAAGCCTCATCCACCTTGCCGTTTTGTTCACGTGCTTCTTGGGCCATGCGCTCAAACTCGTGCAGCGAAAGCTTGAAATAGAGCTCGGTGATTTGGTGGTAGACGATGAAGACGACCTCGTCGTGGAACGACGTTTGGGGACGCTGCAAGCTGAGCAGCGTGTCCAGGTGAATCAGGTCCCAATACGTGCGGTAGTCGGCGTACAGCAGGCCGTCGAGGTAGCTGCTGAGGTCTTGCCCCATGGCCGCGTACTTTTCCTGAAGCAGCTCCAGTTTCTGGAGGATCGAAGGGTCAAAGGAAGGGGAGGTGTTCTGTTCCGTGGACATGCAGGCAAGTTCGGAAAGCCCCCGCCTGCTGACGGCCTTCCTTTCGCGGGTTGTCCACCACCCCGTGGGCGTAATCCGAGGTCAGTCGACCGTGGCGATGCACTTCAACTCGATGGCGATCGGGGTCGGCAAGCGGTTGATTTCCATGGTGGTGCGGCAAGGCTGGTTGTCCTTGAAGTACTCCGCGTACAAGCGGTTGAACGTGTGGAAGTCGCGGTTCATGTCGACCAAAAACACGGTCACATCCACCAGCTGGTCCCAGCTGCTTCCGCTGGCTTCCAAGATGGATTTGACGTTCGCGAAGACGCTGTGAACCTGGGCCTCGAAATCGAACGCCTTGAAGTTGCCGTTGTGGTCGAGCTCCAACCCGGGCACCCCGCTGTCGTTGGCGTCGCTTCCTGCCGTCCGTGGACCGACGCCGCTCAAGAACAAGAGGTTGCCCACGCGGCGGGCGTGGGGGTAAAGGCCCACGGGTTTGGGCGCGTCGGAGGTGGAAATGCGTTCGCTCATAACACGAAGGTAGGTCGGCCTCGGCGCCTGCCGCAGTACCTTCGGGGCATGCGCTACCAGAAACTTCCCTCAGACCTCTACATGCAGAACCGCGAGGCGTTCATGAAGGCCATGAAGCCCGGCGGATTGGCCCTGTTTTTCAGCAACGACATCTACCCCACCAGCGCCGACGGCACGCTGCCATTCAAGCAACACGCCGACATCTTCTACTTGAGCGGCGTGGACCAGGAGGACACGGTGCTCTTGCTGTTTCCGGACGCGCACAACCCGGCGGACCGCGAGATTTTGTTCACGCTGGAGACCAACGATGAGCTGGCGATTTGGGAAGGCGCCAAGTTGACCAAGGCGCAGGCCACCCAAGAGACGGGGATTGCCAACGTGCAGTGGACATCTGCATTCGAGCGGACGTTGCACCGTTTGATGGCCGAGGCCCAGGCGCTGTATTTGAACGACAACCAGCACACCCGCGCCAAGTTGACGGTGGAAACGCGGAACGACCGTGAGAACGCCGCGTTGCGCGCCAAATACCCCCACCACGAAATCGAGCGCAGTGCGCCCATCTTGCACAGCATCCGGGCGGTCAAGCGCCCGCACGAGGTGGACCAAATGCAACGCGCCTGCGACATCACGAAGGCCGGCTTCGAGCGCGTGCTTCGGTTCGTCAAGCCTGGGGTGATGGAGTACGAGATTGAGGCGGAATTCATGCACGAATTCCTGCGTCGGGGTTCGCGAGGGTTCGCGTACACGCCCATCATCGGTTCTGGATTCAACGCCTGCGTCCTGCACTACATCGAGAACAGCGCCGAGTGCCAAGCTGGCGACGTGATTTTGATGGACGTGGGGGCGGAGTACGGCAATTACGCTTCGGACATGACTCGTTGCATTCCCGTGTCTGGCACCTTCACCGACCGTCAACGGGCCGTGTACAACGCCGTCCTGTCCGTCATGCAAGACGCCATGAAGCTTCTGCGCCCGGGCGTTTCCCTTCACGACTACCACAAGGAAGTGGGCGACTTGATGACCGCCCAGTTGCTGGACCTCAAGCTCATCGATCGCCACGACGTCGAGAAGCAAAACCCCGCTTGGCCTGCGTACAAGAAGTACTTCATGCACGGCACCTCGCACTTCATCGGGTTGGACGTCCACGACGTGGGCCACTGGCACGAGCCCATCGCGCCGGGACACGTGTTCACGGTGGAGCCGGGGATTTACATCCGCGAAGAAAATTTGGGCATCCGCCTGGAGAACGACATCGTCATCAACGAGGATGGATTCCATGATCTGATGGGGCACATCCCGCTGGAAGCCGGGGCCATCGAGGAGGCCATGAACTCCTGATTCGGTTGTTGGCAACCTGCTGAAAGGCAGAAAACGCGGTGACAATTTGGGTGTACTTTGTGCCCAAATTCTCACTCATGCGTTCTCAAACTTCAACCTCATTTTGGAGGCCTGCTGTGTTGGCTGCGATGTCGGTCATGGCGCTGCTTCCCTCTACGGTCCAAGCGCAATTCACGGGCTTTTCCGCGGTCATGGACACCATTTGGCACGCCGACGGCGCAGACGACATCGACGGCCTTGAGTTTTACGGATCCTACTCGATTTACGCGGAATTCACCAGCGCGACGGACGTCCTGAGTTCGCTGTACTCCGACGTGGAAGCGTTGGGCACGCCCGCGGCGGGCATTGAAGGAACGTGTGGGTGCTTCCAGTCGGCCATCGCGGCGTCTCCTTGGTTGTGGGAAATCAACCCGGCGTTGATTCCTTCTTTCCCCGACCTGCAGTACTCCACTGGATGGACCATTGGCATGTACGACAGCGGTGCGCCTGGGGCCGTGGCCCCACTCACCCAAGATTTTGCAGGCCCATGTGAAGGCTTCACGACCACCAACGGCGCCATGTTTGTGGTGCCAGAGATTGATTTCGAAACGGGGTTGGTGAACGGGCCGGCTGTGGCTGTGGCGGGCGACGACTTGAAAGTCTTGGTCGCGCGTGTCACCACATGCGGGGAATTCACCTTGCAGTCGTGTGTGCAGACGTTCCCAGGCGGGGACCAAAGCGTGGAAAGCTACGTGTGCGCTGAGCCCTTCACAGTGATCCACCCGTACCAGGATGGGGAGTGCTTGAACGACGCGGACGGCGACGGGGTGTGCGACGAGTTCGAGGTGTTGGGATGCACCGACCCTGCGGCGTGCAACTTCGACCCGGAAGCGACGCAGGACGACATGTCGTGCGAATACGCCATCCCCCCTTACGATTGCGACGGTGAGTGTGTGAACGACGCGGACGGCGACGGCATTTGCGACGAGTTTGAGGTGGAGGGATGCACCGGCAAAGGCGCGTGCAACTTTGACCCCAACGCGAGCGACGACGACGGCACGTGCTTCTACCCCGGCGACCCTTGCGACGACGGCATCGAACTGACGGAGGACGATGAAATTCAGGGCGATTGTGGGTGTTTGGGGGTGAGCTGTCACGACCCTGAAGCGTGCAACTTCTCGACCGAGGGCATTGAGGACAACACCGTCTGTTCCTACATCGGCCAATACACTTTGACTGGGGAAACCGACCCCTTCTCACAGACGCTTCAAGTGTACACGTACACGTACACGGAAGGCAGTTCGTACGAGTGGAACGTCATTGGCGGCGACATCCTCGAAGGCAATGGCACAAGCGAAATTTCTGTGGTGTGGAACGTCGGTGGACCTGGATCGGTCTGTGTGGTGGAAACCAGCGAAGGCGGCTGCGAAGGGGACGAAGTGTGCTTGATTGTGGACGTCAACGTGAGCTCCATCGAAGAGGCGTTGGAGGGAAGCCTGGAGATTTTCCCAGTGCCGGCCCGCGACAACTTGCACTTGGTGTGGACGGGACCAACCCTGGACAACGCGTACGTGGTCCTTCGCGACGCGGCTGGCCGTGCGGTGAAGGAGATTCAAGTGAATCAGCGCGACGTCCTGGACATCTCTGCGCTGAGTGCAGGGTCCTACATGTTGGAATTCACGGTGCCTGAGCGTGGCGCCATCAAGCGCCGCATTGTGGTCCAGTGACCTTGAACGACGAATGTCTTGGAAGCCCTTCCGCACCATGCGGAGGGGCATTTTGCTGCCCAACATTCGGGGTCACGCCCTGCGGGGCGCGAGCTTGGGCGGTTGCCGCCGGCGCGCGGTGATGCCGCTGTCCACGCCGGCAGGGAGCACCCCTTGGTCGGCGTAGCGCGGGTCGGGCAGGGTGTCCAGGCGCTGCATGCGTTGGGCGTCGACGTTGATGCACCCAAACGATTCCGACACGGTGCCACGCACGGCGTACACGCCCTTGCCGCGGAAGGGGAAGTCGCGGGCGACCCCCGGAAAATGCACCGTGTCCAGCCAAGCCCCTTCGAGGTCCACAAAGCATCCGAAGCACATGCGCTCGCCCTTGGCGGTGGCGGTTTCCTTGACGGTCACAAGGTGGCCCACGACGGTGACGACGTCCCCGACCCGTTCAGGGAGGTCGCGTGCCAGCACGCCGCTTCGGACCACGGCCTTGGCCTCTTCGGTCAGCAACAGGAAGGGCGAGCAGAGGGGGAAGCCCAGCAATTCCCATTCGTCGAACGCGTCCGTCAAGGGGGCCGTGTCCAACGGGGGCAACACGTAGGTTCTTGGTTTGGGTGGGGCGAAGAGCTCTCCCGTGCCGGCGCCAGCACGGGCAGGCAGGCTGCGTTTGCGGGTCAGATGGTGGGGAGTGGATTGGGCGGCCAGCAGGAAGTGGGCTTCCCAGAGCAGCACCTGTTTTTCCGCGCCGGTGAACCGCAGTGCCCCCACGCGGATGAGCAGGGTGAGTTGTTCCAGCGACGGCCCGACCCGTTCCACGAAGTCGACCAGGGACGCGAAGGGTCCGCCGTCGGCCCGCGCCTGTTCGAGGCGAGTGACGGTGCTGTCTTGGAGGTCTTTGACGAGGTTGAATCCGAGGGTCAGCGTGCGGGTGTCGGGGTCGGTGGCCGCGAGGGCGCCGACGGTGTTGACGCACGGGGCGGCGATTTTGGCCCCCAACATTCGCGCCTCGTGCACGTAAAACTCGGTGCGGTAGAAGCCCCCGAAGTTGTTGATGCACGCGCACATGTATTCCAGGGGGTGGTGCACCTTGAGGAACAGGCTCTGGTAGCTTTCGACGGCGTAGGAGGCGGAGTGCCCCTTGGCGAAGGCGTACCCTGCGAAGCTTTCCATCTGGCGCCAGACCTCCCGAACGACGTGCACGGGGTGGCCTTTGGCGACCGCCTTGGTGTGGAAGGTGTCGCGGGCACGGTCGAATTCGTCGCGCGACCGAAACTTGCCGCTCATGCCCCGCCGCAGAACGTCGGCCTCGCCGAGGTCGAGCCCCGCGAACCGGTGCGCCACTTTGATGACGTCTTCTTGGTAGACCATCACCCCGTAGGTCTCGGGCATCAGGGCCAGCAACACGGGGGGAGCATCTTGGCGTTTTGCCGGGTCGCGGTGCCGTTCGATGTACGCCTGCATCATGCCGCTTCGGGACACCCCAGGCCGAATCACCGAGCTCGCCGCGACCAATCCCAGGTAGTCGTCCACTTGCAGCTTGCGCATGAGCATGCGCATGGCAGGGGATTCCACGTAAAAGCACCCTGTGGCGCGGGCCTCGCGCAACATGGACCGGACGCCTTCGTCGGCCTTGAACCTGCGCATGTCGTGGATGTCGATGCGCGCGGCGGCCTCAGGGCCCTGCGCCCGAACCATGTCGAGGGCGTCTTTGATTTTGCCCAGGCCGCGCTGACTCAAAATGTCAAACTTGTGCAGCCCCACGTCCTCGGCAACGAGCATGTCGAACTGCACGGTGGGCAACCCTTTGGGCGGCATGAACAAGGCGCCGTAGCGGTGGATGTCGTCGTGGGCGATCAGCACCCCGCAGGCATGGAGGGTCAGGCTGCTGGGGAAATCGCGCAGCACGGCGGCGTATTGGAGCACGACGGTCTCCATCTCGCCCAAGCGATTGGGGTTGAATTTTCCGGCACACAGGGCGTCGATTTCGTGTTTGGGCAGGCCCATGACCTTGCCCAATTCACGCACCGCGGCCCGGTATTGGAAGGTGTTGTACGCGGCGAGAAGCGCCACGTTGGGGAAGCGCTTGAACATGTAGGCCACCACGTCGTCGCGGTCGGCCCACGAGAAATCGATGTCGAAGTCCGGGGGGTTGGCGCGGTAGAGGTTGATGAAGCGCTCGAAGTAGAGGTCGAGTTCGATGGGGTCGACGTCGGTGATGCGCAGCAGGTACGCCACCAGGCTGTTGGCCCCGCTGCCCCG
>PBWG01000135.1 GCA_002729115.1 Crocinitomicaceae bacterium
GAGGCCTGCGAGATCGGCTTGGAGCGTGGTGAGGCGCCGCACGACATCCTCGATGGCTTTTTGGCCAGCCAGGGAAGCCTTTCGACCGAGGAATCGGCAGCCTTGTTGTTCCGCATCATCCAATACATCGAGCGTCAGGTGGTCCTCGTGGACGCGCTTGAAGACGCCCGATACGCCCAGTTGAACGACATGGGCGGGGCGGAGTCGTTGCAGAGTTTGATGCAACGTGTGCGTCGCCATGGGTTGGAAAAGGAGATGCGTTCCATGTTGGCGGAGTACGCCGTCCGCGTGGTGCTCACATCTCACCCAACTCAATTCTACCCGGGGAACGTCTTGGCGATCATCACGGACCTAGCTTTGGCCATGGAGGACAACGATTTGGTCAACATCCGCAAACGGTTGCACCAACTCGGGCTGACGCCGTTCTTCCAAAGCGAGCCCCCCACACCTTACGAGGAAGCCATCCGACAGATTTGGTACCTCGAGAACGTGTTTTTTGAAGCATGCTCTGCCTTGGGTGCACGCGTCGCCAATGCCTTGGGGCGTCCCAACGGCGAAGGCTTGAACATGGGCATGTTGCGCATTGGGTTTTGGCCTGGAGGCGACCGAGACGGCAACCCGTACGTTGGCGCGGACACGACGCTGCGCGTGGCCCGCAAGTTGAAGTTGACGTTGCTGCGCTGCTACCGCAAGGAGTTGCGTGAGATGCGGCGCCTTGTGACCTTCAAAGGGCTTGAGGGTGAATTGGACATGCTGCAAAGCATGATTGAGGAGGCCATCTTCAACTCGAGCGACCTGTCGCTCAAGCAGGAGGTGTTGCTGGAAGGCTTGGGCAGGTTGGAGCGCCGGGTGGAGGAGGAGTTCAACGGGTTGTACTTGGACCAAATCCGCCAGCTCATGTTCAAGGTGCGCATGTTTGGGATGCACTTTGCGTCTCTGGACATCCGCCAAGACGCCCGGGTGGTGAAAAAAGCCTTCTTGGCGCTGCTCGAAGCGCAATCCGGGGCCGAGGCAGTGGCGGCCTTCGAGTCGATGTCCGAAGCCGAGGCCTTGGACTTTTTGTTTGCCTACGACCAACCTCACAACGGCACTCTGGAGGAAGACCGTCACCAAGATGTGTTGGACAGCCTTCGGGCCATGCAGGAAATTCAGCGGCACAACGGAGAGGCGGGGTGTCACCGGTTCATCCTCAGCAACTGCGCCGGGGCGTTGGACATCGCCATCCTGCACGCCATGGTCAAGGCCAGCGGATGGGAAGGGCCGATGACGTTGGACCTCGTGCCGCTCTTCGAGTCCATTCAAGACCTCGACGGGGCCAAGGCAGAGATGGCCAAGCTCTACGCGCACCCTGTGTACGCCGGGCACCTCGACAAGCGTGCCGGCGACCAAACGGTCATGCTTGGTTTTTCGGACGGCACCAAGGACGGAGGCTACCTCCGAGCCAATTGGGCGATTTATCGGGCCAAACAAAGCTTGACCGACATCAGCCGCGAACACGGACGCACGGTGATGTTCTTCGATGGTCGCGGTGGCCCCCCCGCCCGAGGCGGCGGCAACACGCACCGCTTCTACGCGTCGTTGGGACGCGACATCGAAAACCGAGAGATCCAAACGACCATCCAGGGCCAGACCATTTCTTCCAACTTTGGAATCCCGAAGTCGGCGGGCTTCAACCTGGAATTGCTGTTCACGGCAGGGGTAAAGAACCGTTTGTTTGACGAGGAGGAGACCCAGATTTCGGAAACCGACGCGGCCCTTCTTGACGAACTCGGGGAGTCGTCCCACGCCCATTACTTGGCCTTGAGGAACCGACCTGAATTCACGGAGTACTTGGCCACCTTTGGCACCTTGAAGTAC
This sequence comes from Crocinitomicaceae bacterium, assembly GCA_002729115.1. Taxonomy (GTDB): domain Bacteria; phylum Bacteroidota; class Bacteroidia; order Flavobacteriales_D; family Sanyastnellaceae; genus UBA11663. Next base: position 1,858 of record PBWG01000135.1, read on the forward strand.
TACGGGGCCACCAACATTGGAAGCCGCCCCACGTCGCGGGCGAAGGACGGGGCCATCAACTTTGGCGACTTGCGGGCCATCCCGTTTGTGGGGTCGTGGTCGCAGTTGAAGCAAAACGTGCCAGGCTACTTTGGGTTGGGCACGGCGCTCGAGGCCTTGGACCGCGAAGGCCGTCTGGAAGAGGCCGCAGGGTTGTACCGCCGCAACGCCTTCTTCCGGACGCTCGTGGAGAATTCGATGCAATCCATGACCAAGTGCGATTTCCGGCTCACCGCGCACCTTTCAGACCACCCGACATTTGGAGGGCTGTGGAACACGGTGCACGAAGAATTTGAGCGCACCCGTGTGCTTGTGCTGGCCATCACCGGCCAGGCCGACCTCATGGAGACTGTGCCCGCCATCAAGGAAAGCATCCGACTTCGGGACAGCATCATTCAGCCGCTCTTGGTCATCCAGCAATTTGCGCTGACAGAGATGGACCGTCAGAGGCGGGGAGAGGCCTCGTCGTGGAGCCCCGACATGTTGCGCAAGCTGATTATCCGAACCATGTACGGCATCGTGAACGCCAGCCGCAACGCGGTCTGACCTGAACATCCCAGACACAAAAAAGCCCGAACCATGTGGTCCGGGCTTTTTTATGCGTGCCATCAAGATCACTTGCCGTTGGCAGGGTCGCTGATTTGCGTCTCTTGAGAGGCTGGGTCCTCCACGTCTTCTGAGGCGTAGACGAAGTCCATTTCCTCGATGAGGTTGGTGCATCCTGCGTACTTGTCAAGGATCCACATCACGTAGCGGATGTCCACAGAAATAGTGCGCTGAAGACGTGGCTCGAAGGCGATGTCGCCGCTCATGGCTTCCCAGTTGCCGTCGAAGGCCAAACCAATCAAGTCGCCGTTGGCGTTCATCACAGGGCTTCCTGAGTTTCCTCCGGTGATGTCGGTGCCGTGGATGAAGCACACCACCAAGTCCCCGCGGTCGTTGGCGTACGGGCCGAAGTCGCGTGCCTTGATGAGCTCTTCCAAGCGCTCTGGCACGACAAACTCAGGGTTGCTGTTGTCCTTCTTCTCCAAGATGCCGTTGGCGGTGGTCACGAAGTCGTAGTACACGGCGTCGGCGGGCTTGTATTCGCCCACAGGTCCGTAAGTCAAACGCATGGTGGAGTTGGCGTCAGGGTAGTAGGCCTTGTTGGGCATCAACTCACGCAAGCCACGCACGAACAAACGGTAGCCGCGGTCAAACTTCTCCTGAATCTCTGGCGAGGTTCCTTGGCTGTAGCGCTCGTAGATGCTGATCGCCATGCTGATGGCCAAGTCGTTGTCGAAGGTCTTTTCCTTGGGGTTGTCCAAGAATGCCGCAAAGGCTTCGGCGCTCCGCAGAGGTGACTTGCTGTAAATCTTGGCCGCGTACGCCCCGAAGTCGCCCTTGTACTTGTCTTGCACCACTTGGAATTCGCTGGGCCACAATTCTGGGGCGATGTCGTCGCGGTATTTGGTCAACATCTTGACGAAGAGCTCGCGGTCGGTGTCTTGGTCGTAATCCTTGAAGTGCGCGTCGGCCAAGCCTTGGAGCATCTCCTTGGTGGCAGCGGCAGCGCCTTCATCTTCGCCGAACAATCCGGCACCACGGAACCCCACACGCAATCCAAACAACACGATGTCGCTGCCTAAGAGTCCGGCTTCACGGGCGTAGACCTCGCCCCGCACAGTGGCGTCGGTGGCGTCGTAGTACGCCTCGATCAACCCGAGCGCCTCGCCGTATGCGGCGTTGCGATCTGGCGTGCTGACAGCCCAGCGGTTGAAGAGGTCTTCCAACTTCTCCTTTTGGGCTTGCACTTCAAGGCGCTTGAGGCCTTTGGTTTGGCCGATGTAGTATTTCCAGTAGTTCGCGGTCTGGGCATACTTGGCGGCGTACTTGATGCGCACGGCCTTGTCCGCGTCCATGTGGCTTTTCATCGTCTTGAGCTTCAAGTCGCGGCAATCCACCACAGAAGGGTTGTAGAGGTTGATGGCCTGTTCCACCCCCCAGCTGCTGAGGAAACGGTCGGTGCTGCCTGGGTAGCCCATGACCATGGTGAAATCCCCTTGCTTGACGCCTTCCATGCTGATCTTGAGGTGGCGCTTGGGGGTGTACGGCACGTTGTCCTCGCTGTATGCTGCAGGGTTGTTGTCTGCGTCTGCGTAGATGCGAACCATGCTGAAATCACCGGTGTGGCGTGGCCACATCCAGTTGTCGGTGTCACCACCGTATTTGCCCACGCTTTCGGGTGGGGCCGCTACCAAGCGAACGTCGTTGTAGTCGCGGTAGGTGAACACGTAGTACTCGTTGCCGTAGTACATGGATTTGACGTCGTAGCTCAAAGAAGCGTCGGCCTCGTTGTATTCAGCCTGAATCGCCTTGATCTCTTCCGCCACAGCAGCAGCGCGCTCGGCCTCAGGCATGTCGTCGTTGACCTTGGCCAGAATGCGCTCGGTCACATCGTCGATGCGCTCCAAGAAGCTGACATAGAAGTCGTCAATGTGCATTTCCTGGTCCTTGCTCTTCGCCCAAAAACCGTCGGTCAAGTAGTCGCTCTCAGGTGTGCTGAAGCTTTGGATGGCTCCGTACGCGCAGTGGTGGTTGGTCAACACCAAGCCCTGGCTGGAGATGACTTCCGCCGTGCAGCTTCCGCCGTTGAGCCGGACAATGGCGTCCTTGAGCGAGGCGTTGTTGATGTCGTAGATGTCCTGGGCAGACAGGCGCAAGCCTGACTTTTGCATGTCGGCTTCGTTGATGCGTTGCAACATGTGCAGCAGCCACATCCCCTCGTCGGCGCGGGCGGTGTTCAGCAGGAGCAAAAACAGCGCCCCCAAGGTGGTGAATCGTGTCATGTGTTTGAAGATTGGATTTTCAGGTTTCAACGTGCGTCTTCCGGTGTGGCTTGCCAGTCCATTCGGCCCACCAACCGTTCAATGCGTGTGTAAAGGTCATTCAAATTGGGTCCTCCGTAACGGTTCATCACCGTTTGGCCTTGGATGGTGATCGTGGCCGACGGCAAGTCCATCACCCGGGGGTCGTCGTAGCGTTGGGCCAAGGTGTCGAAGCCCATGGCTCGGGCCTCTTCGGCCACCATGTTCCAGACACCGACATCGACGTGGGCGGTGTGCTCTCCTTGGGCCAGAGAACGCCCGAAGGCTTCGTCGCAGAACCGGCCGACCTCCAAGGTTGCGTGGCCGTCACTGAGAACGCGCAGGGAGTAGACGGGACAACGCCCATGGCAGGGCGTTCTTTCCAAGCCCACCACGACCTCCGCAGACGCCAGGTTGGCAGTGGTGTCTTGTGTGGACATGCAAGACAGCGACAAGCATCCACCCAACACCGACAACACGAGTCCTCGGGTCATTTCTTCTTGCGCTTGGCCCGGGCGTCGTTCTTCTTGCGCTCGGTTTCCTTTTGCTTCTTCTCCGCTTCTTTGGCCGCCTCCTGCAAGCGTTCCATGAAGCTAGGTTTGGTGCGTGCCCCGGCCTTGGACCGGTTGTCGTCAATTTTCGCGCGGATTTTGTCCTCGTTGATGAAGAACCGCTTGATGGTCAGCATTTGACCGATGCTCACCATGTTGGCTGTGAAGTAGTACAAGCTCAACCCAGAAGCGAAACCATTGAAGAAGAACAGCATGGTGAAGGGCATGATGGTCTGAATGGTCTTCATGTCAGGCATGCCTGGTTGGGTGGGCATGCTTTGGTTGGCCATGGACATCCGCATGTAGACGAACATCGACGCCGCCATCAACAAGGTGAATCCGCTCACGTGCGCCCCGTAGAAAGGGATGCTGAAGGGCAAGGTCAGCAAGCTATCGAAGGCCCCCAGGTCGTCGGCCCACAGGAACGATTGACCGCGGAGGTCAATGTTGGAGGGGAAGAACCTGAACATCGCGTACAGGATGGGCATTTGAAGCAAGCCTGGCAAGCATCCGGCCATCGGGTTGACCCCGGTTTTGCGGTAGAGCTCCATGGTTTCCTTTTGACGCTCCATGGCGTCTTCCTTGTTACGCTCGTTGATCTCATTGAGCTCAGGGCGCAACACCCGCATCTTGGCAGAACTCATGTAGTTCTTCCATGTGATGGGGAAGAGGGCGCTCTTGATGACCAGCGTCAAGACCAGGATGATGAGGCCCATGTTGCCGATGTAGTTGGCCACAAAGCCGTAGACCGGAAGGATTACGTTTCGGTTGACCCAGCCGAAAATCCACCACCCGTAGTCGATGATGCGTCCCACTTCTTTGAAACCAGTGGTCTCCAACTCCGCCACGTCGTTGGGGCCAAAGTAGAAGTGGAGCTGCTGGCCGTCGTAAGGAATTTCGGCCACATAGCCCATCACATAGGTTGTGTCGTCTTCGGGAAGGATGTTGGCAATTTTCGCCCCAGCGGCGAACGGTTCAGGGCTGCCGACCAAGGCAGAAAAGTAGTTCTGCTTGAAGGCCAACCAGCTCAAGCCCGATTCCAGCACCTCGTCGTCTTCTTGGCCGTCGCTCAGGTAATCGCGTTCTTCGCCAAGTTCCAGGTAGTAGATGGCGCTGTGCTGTCGCTCCCACTGCAGGCCTTTTTCGTTCCGTTGCCCGAGCGCATTCCACGTGAAGAGTCGCTGGCGCTCCGTGAGGCGTTCAACGCCAATGAAATTGATGTCGGTCTTGACCTGGTAGCCCTCCAATTTGTGGACAACGCGGATGGCGTTGTTGTCGCCCAAATCCGATTCCAACACAAGTTGAGTGGGGCCTTCTGAAATGGGTTTGAAGTGCAAATCTTGGAATCCGACACGGCCCACGCCGGGCACGTCCCATGACACATTCATGTCAGATTGTTCGCGCACCCAAAGGCTGACAGGCTCGTCGCCTCCGTACCGGGTGTACCCGTCTTGGAGGGTGGCAGCCACGGGAAGGCCGCCTCTGGTGTTGAACGTCACACGCACCTGGTCGTTGGACATGACCAAATCGCGGTCGGTGCCAATCACCCCAGGCCCAAACTCGCCGAAGCGGCGTCGCAATTCCGCGTCAAACTCCGGA
>PBWG01000136.1 GCA_002729115.1 Crocinitomicaceae bacterium
AAACAGAGAGGATTTCAAATTCATGGGTAGGTGTAGGGGAGTTCAGGTTCCCATTGGTCCAAGAGCAAGATGGTCACGCCGCGCGGAGTGCCACGCAGGTGGGCCACAGACGCAGAGATGGTGTCCACCACCATGGCCCGACAGGGGTCATTGGAACGATGTTCCCATGCGACAGGTTGCTTGGGTGGGAGGCTTTTCAGCATGGGTGAAGTGGTTCGCAACGAAAACGTGTGTGCGTCGCAGCCGCCGCTGTGTTGAACCACGCTCCTCAACGAGTCTCCATCCACCCAGGCGTTCAGGATTTGGAAGGGGGCGAGGTTCTCGACGGCGGCTGGGTCGTCTGGAACCGTTTGAATGGCGCTGCATCCCAGCATGCCCATTCCGATTGTCACCCAAAACCATCCGCGTGTCGTCATGCCTCAAATTTACTCCTTGACCTCCTTGCGTCGGGCCTCCAGGGCGAACAGCTCGTCCCGGAGTCGGGCCGCTTCCATGAACTCCATGGCTTTCGCGGCGCGTTCCATGTCCTTTTTGGTTTTGGCCATGAGCTTGTCGAGTTGCGCGGCGCCCATGTTTTGCACCACGGGATCCGAGGCCGCCAGGGGGGCATGGTCCGGTTCTGCGGCGTAGTTCTTGGGGCGGTTGGTCACGGCGTCGCTCTGCTCGAACAAGGTGCGCTTCTCCTTTTTGACTTGGACAGGGGACATGCCGTTCGCTTCGTTGAACGCCATTTGCTTCTCGCGCCTTCGGGCCGTCTCTTCGATGGTGGCGGCCATGCTGTCGGTGACCTTGTCGGCGTACATGATGACCCGGCCGTTGACGTTTCGAGCGGCCCGTCCGGCGGTTTGGGTCAAGCTGCGGTTGCTTCGCAAGAAGCCCTCTTTGTCGGCGTCCATGATGGCCACCAGGCTGACTTCGGGCAGATCCAATCCTTCCCGCAAGAGGTTCACCCCCACGAGCACATCGAAGGCGCCGTCCCGCAGCTCCCGCAGAATTTCCACACGGTCCAGGGTCTTCACGTCCGAGTGGATGTACCGGGTTTTGATGCTGAGGCGGTCGAGGTACTTGGTGAGTTCCTCCGCCATGCGCTTGGTGAGGGTGGTGACCAACACGCGTTCTTCGTGGGCGATGGTCTTCCGAATTTCCACCACCAAGTCGTCCACTTGGTTGTCGCACGGTTTCACCTCGATTGGCGGGTCGAGAAGACCCGTGGGACGAATCACTTGCTCCACGATGACGCCCTCGGCGCGCTCCAATTCATAGTCCGCGGGGGTGGCGCTGACGTAGATGGTTTGGTTCACGATGCTGTTGAACTCGTCGTGCGTCAATGGCCGGTTGTCCAATGCGGACGGCAAGCGGAAGCCATGGTCGACCAGGGTCACCTTCCTCGCGCGGTCGCCGCCGAACATGGCGCCAATCTGCGGCACCGTGACGTGGCTCTCGTCGATCATGACCAAGAAGTCCTTCGCGAAGTAATCCAACAGGCAGAAGGGGCGTTCCCCGGGTTGGCGTCGGTCGAAATACCGGGAGTAGTTCTCAATGCCTGAGCAAAAGCCCAACTCTTTGATCATTTCGAGGTCGTACAACGTGCGCTCTTCCAAGCGCTTGGACTCCAAGAACCGCGACTGTTCGTTGAAGTGGCCTTTCTGCTTTTCGAGGTCTTGCTGGATTTCCCAAACCGCCGTGTTTGTTGTCTCCTTGCTGCTCACAAAGAGGTTGGCCGGATAAATCGTGAACTGCTCAAAGGTGTGCAGCGTCTGGCCCGATTCAGGGTCGATGGACGACAGCCGCTCAATTTCGTCGTCCCAAAATTCGATGCGCACGGCGTGGTCGGCGTACGCCAAATGCACGTCCACCGTGTCGCCTTTGACGCGGAAATTCCCACGCTTGAAATCCGCCACTGCACGGCTGTACAGGCTGGTCACCAGCCGGTGAAGTAGGTCATTGCGCGTCAAGCGATGCCCCACTTCAAGCGAGACCACGTTTTTGTGGAATTCCACAGGGTTGCCGATGCCGTAGATGCAGCTGATGCTCGCCACCACAATGACGTCTCGTCGGCCACTGAGCAGGGCAGAGGTGGCAGAGAGCCTGAGCTTTTCGATTTCGTCGTTGATCTGAAGGTCCTTCTCGATGTACGTGTTGGATGACGGGATGAACGCTTCCGGTTGGTAGTAGTCGTAGTAACTCACGAAATACTCCACCAAATTGTCTGGAAAGAAGGCCTTGAATTCGCTGTAAAGTTGCGCCGCCAAGGTCTTGTTGTGGCTCAGGATGAGCGTGGGCCGTTGCGTCTCCGCGATCACGTTGGCCATGGTGAATGTCTTGCCCGATCCCGTCACGCCCAGGAGCACTTGGTGCTCTGTGCCTTCGTTCACCCCTTCCACGAGTTGTCGAATGGCTTCAGGTTGGTCTCCCTGAGGAGTGAAGGGGCTGTCGATTCGGAAGGTGGACATGCGGAGGTGAAAGTACGCGGAAGGGTGAAATGTTCAGGCCAAAAAAAGCCCCGCACACGGCGGGGCTTTCGGGAATTCAATGTGGAATCAAGGTCACTCAGCGACCACCTCGAACTTGACCGTCACGGTCACTTCTTTGTGGAGCTTCACTGTGGCCTCATAAGAGCCGAGCTCTTTGATGGTGTCGTCGGCGAGGTGAATCTGCTTGCGCTCGATGTCGTAACCCGCGCCTTGGATGGCGTCGGCCAACTGGATGGAGTTGACAGATCCAAAGATCTTTCCGCTCTCTCCAGCCTTGGCGCCAAGCTTGAGGCTGAGGCCTTCGAGCTTGGATGCAATGGCTTCCGCAGCCTCTTTGGCCTTGGCCTCCTTGTGTGCCTGCTGGCGAATCACTTCGTCGTTCACCTTCACGTTGGACTTGGTCGCCACGACGGCCAATCCTTGTGGGATGAGGAAGTTGCGTGCGTAGCCGTCCTTGACGGTCACCACGTCATACTTGCTTCCGAGCAGGTCGACGTCTTGCTTGAGAATGATGTCCATGGTGCTCGGGATTAACGGAGGTTGTCAGCAACGTAAGGCATCAGTGCGAGGTGGCGGGCCTTCTTGATGGCCTGGGCTGCCTTGCGCTGGTACTTCAAGCTGGTGCCAGTCAACCGGCGGGGCAAAATCTTGCCCTGGGGGTTGCACAACATCAACAGGAAGTCGGCGTCCTTGTAATCGATGTACTTGATGCCCTTTTTCCGAAAGCGGCAGTAACGCTCGGCTTTCGTTTCAATGTCGATGGGGTTCAGGTAGCGTACTTTCTTGTCTGCCATAACGAGTGAGATTAAGCCTCAGCAGTGCCCTCAGCTTCAGCAGGGGCGGCTTGGCGGTTCGACTTGTCGCGGCGGCCTTCGGCGTACGCGATGTGATGCTTGTCCATCTTCGTGGTGAGGAAGCGGATGACGCGTTCGTCCCGACGGAATTCAGTCTCGAAAGGCAAGATCACGGCGCCGTCGGCTTCGAACTCCATCAAGTGGTAGAAGCCCGTGGACTTCTTCTGGATGGGGTAAGCCAACTTCCGCAATCCCCATGCATCCTCGTGGACAATTTTGCCACCCTTGTCGGTCACGAATGCACGGAACTTCGACACTGTTTCCGCCACCTGCTCTGCAGATAGCACGGGAGTCATAATGAAAACAGTTTCGTAACGGTTCATGGAACGTTGTTAATTAATGGGGCGCAAAAGTACGGTCAATCCCTCTGAAAACCAACCGCAGCGTGGCGGAAGTGGGGACGGGTTGTGAATAATCGAATTTGACCTTGCACGGAATGTGGGTCGATATTCGCATCATGAGCGACCAGCCCTACCTCGTCAGTGCGCGAAAATACCGTCCCCAGGCTTGGGATGCGGTGGTGGGGCAATCCGGCATCACGCAAACCTTGCAGCAGAGCATCGCCTCGGGCCAAATCGCCCAGGCCTACCTCTTCTGCGGTCCACGTGGCGTGGGCAAAACCACCTCGGCGCGCATTTTTGCCAAGGCCATCAACGGCTTTGACGGGCAAGACGAGGCGTTGTCGTTCAACGTCTTTGAGCTCGACGCGGCGTCCAACAACAAGGTGGAAGACATCCGGAGCATTGTGGACCAAGTCCGCATTCCGCCTCAACAAGGCAAATACAAGGTGTACATCATCGACGAGGTGCACATGTTGAGCCAGGCGGCGTTCAACGCGTTTTTGAAGACCCTTGAGGAACCGCCAGCCCACGCTGTCTTCATCTTGGCCACGACAGAAAAGCACAAGATCCTTCCCACCATCTTGTCACGTTGCCAAATTTTCGACTTCAACCGCATCACGGTGCCAGATGCTGTGGCTCACTTGCAGCACATTGCGGCGCAGGAGGGGGTGCAAGCTGAGGAAGAAGCGTTGCACGTCATCGCCCAAAAAGCGGACGGCGCGCTGCGCGACGCGCTGTCGATGTTCGACCAGCTCGTGGCTTTCGCGGGCAAGAACCTGACCTACCAAGCCGTCACAGAGCAGTTGCATGTGCTCGACCACGACACGTACTTCACGCTCACCGATCAGGCGTTGGCGAGCGACATTCCTGGGGCCATGTTGTTGTTCAACGACGTCATGGCGCGCGGGTTCGACGCGCATCACTTCATCACGGGGTGGGGAGGACACCTCCGCAATTTGATGGTGGCCCGCGATCCCCAGACCTTGATGCTTTTGGAAGCCACCGACGACGTGAAGGCCAAATTCCAGGACCAAGCTTCGCGTGCCGATTTGTTCTTCTTGGTGGGTGGGTTGGACATCCTCAACAAAGCGGACGTGCAATACCGAGGCTCTCAGCACCAGCGGTTGCTGGTGGAGCTCGCCTTGATGCAAGTTTGCTCCCACGAGGCGCTGAAAAAAAAAAGCCCTGACGCAGGGTTGATGGCGCCGTCCGGCGAAGACCTTCCAGCTCCAGCTCCAGCTCCAGCTCCAGCTCCAGCTCCAGCTCCAGCTCCAGCTCCAGCTCCAGGCACGGGTTCAGCCAAGGCCAGCGGTTTGCGCAAGGCCAAAAAGAACCTGGCCACCCCGGGCGGTGGCATCACGTCGAATAAGAACGAGGACGAGGGGTTGCCCACCGGGCCGGTCATCGACGAGTCGTGGGCGGACGAGGTCGACGAAGTCGGGGTGCGAAAAGCGTGGGATGCGTTCGTGCAGCGATTGAGGGACGAGGATCGGATTTCTGTGGTGGCGACCATGGCCCAAGAACAGCCCACGCTGCAGGGGCTGGTGGTGACGTTCCCGGTGCACAACCCGCTTCAGCGTGAGCAAGTGGACGAATTGAAGACGGAAATGCTCGTGCACCTCAAGACCACCTTGAAGAATGCCGGGCTTCAGTTGCAGGTGGAGATGAAGGAGACGCCGGCCGACGAGAAGAAGGCGGTTTTGTCGGACCGAGAGAGGTACGACATGATGGTGGAGAAAAATCCCCAACTCGACAAGCTGCGGCAGGCCTTGGATTTGGACTTGGGTTGAGCGAACAAAAGGGGAGAATCAGAGGTTCGTTGGGTGCACCTCTGAAACTTTTCCAAGTCGTGAAAAAAGCCGTTCAAGCCATATTTTTTGCACTCTGCACCTTTTTTTGG
>PBWG01000137.1 GCA_002729115.1 Crocinitomicaceae bacterium
ACAGACCCGACCGCGTGCAACTACGACGAGTCTGCGACCCTGGACAACGGCACATGCAACTACGACTGCAACGGCTGCACCGACCCAGAGGCGTGCAACTACAACCCTGACGCCACGGAAGACGACGGTTCTTGCTTGAGCCTGGACGAGTGTGGCGTGTGTGGCGGTGACAACAGCACTTGCGGCGGTTGCACCGATCCTGAAGCGTGCAACTACGACGCGGACGCGTTGCTCGACGACGGGTCTTGCATTTTCGGTGGCTCCGGTGCGACGTTGTTCATGTACGACACTTACGGAGATGGCTGGAACGCCAACACGTTGACGGTGGCTGGTGTTGATTACTGCTTCCCCGATGCTTTTGGGGATTGTTCCACCACAGATGTCTGGGACATCTACTCGAACGAAGTGTCGTTCGACATTTGCTTGGACACCACAGGTTGTGTTGAGATCGTGTACAACGGCAACGGGCTATACCAAACAGAGAATTCTTGGGCCATCGTGGACGCCTCAGGCGCGACCCTCGCTTCTGGCGGAGCCGAGTCTGGCTTCTTCGGAGATTGCGGGCAGGGTTGCACTGATCCTGCGGCTTGCAACTACGACATGGGCGCGACCATTGACGACGGTTCCTGCGACTTTGACTGCAACGGTTGCACGGACCCTGAGGCGTGCAACTACGACGCCGATGCGACAGAAGACGATGGTTCTTGCTTGAGCCTCGACGATTGCGGTGTGTGCGGTGGCGACAACAGCACCTGTGGTGGTTGCACCGACCCTGAAGCGTGCAACTACGACGCGGACGCGTTGCTTGACGACGGGTCTTGCATTTTGGGTGGTCAGAACTTGGTGGTGTCCATCTTGACGGACAACTACCCAGGGGAGACCACGTGGACGTTGACAGACCTCGACGGCGCCGTGGTGGCGTCTGGTGGTCCTTACAGCGACACTGGCACCTTGTACGAAGAATCCATCTGTGTGGGTGACGGTTGCTACGCCTTCACCATCAACGATTCCTTTGGAGACGGCATCTGCTGTGCCTTCGGAGAAGGTTCTTACACGGTGTCCTCGGACGGCACTGTGTTGGCTGCGGGTGGTGAATTCGCCAGCCAAGACGTGGTGGAGATCTGCCTCGGTTCTGGATTCGGTTGCACCGACCCAGAGGCGTGCAACTACGACCCAGAGGCGACCACGGAGAACGGCTCATGCAACTACGATTGCAACGGCTGCACCGACGCCATGGCTTGCAACTACGATCCCTTCGCGACAGAAGACGACGGCTCTTGCGAGTACACAAGCTGTGTGGGGTGCACCGACAGCAGTGCGTGCAACTACAACCCTGCAGCGACCATGGACGACGGATCGTGTCTCCAGCTTGACGCGTGTGGCGTCTGCGGCGGCGACGGCAGCACGTGCAGCGGTTGCACCGATCCTGAGGCGGAGAACTACGATCCTTCCGCCACGGTGGACGACGGAAGCTGCGCTTACCCCAACGATTGCCCAGAGGACCTGAACAACGACGGTCAGATCTCGGTGGCAGACATCTTGTTGTTGTTGTCTGATTTCGGTTGCTCAAGCGACTGCGATGCCGACCTCAACGACGATGGGGCAACCAACGTGAACGACATCTTGCAAATCCTTGCCGCCTTCGGTCAGGAGTGCTGATGCCCATTTAAATTGACTTGAACGGCTCCAGGCTGCGCAGATTCGCGTAGCTTGGGGCCGTTCTATTTCTGGATTGATGAAATTGTTTGTGGCCAAACTCAACCGGGACGCGGTTGAATCTGATTTGCTCGAGTGGTTCGGCGCCATGGGGCCTGTCAAGAGTGTGAAAGTTGTGACCGACCGTGATACGGGTCAAAGCAAATGCTTTGGCTTTGTGGAGATGGAAAGCAGGGAAGGGGGGCAGCGTGCGCTTGACGAGATGAACGGCAAAGAGTACATGGGTTTCCGCATGGTGGTCAAGGAGGCCGAGGAGCGCGGCAGCCGTCCGCCTCGTCCTGGTGGCGGCCCTGGTGGCGGCTCAGGCCGTCCAGGAGGGGCGTCCGCCGGTCGTGGTGGGTTCACACCCAGAAGCGATGTCCTTGGAGGCGGCCCTGGGGCTGGCTCAGGCGGCTTTTCGTCCCCGGACAAGAAGCCTGCCTCCAAGAGGAAAAAGGTGAGTCGCAACAAGCCTGACAAGTATTCTGACGGCCCTCGTCAGACCAAAATGAAGAAGCCAAAAGGCGGCGGCGGGGCCCAGAATTGGGCCGATTTCGACGACGATTATTGAGTCTTTTGGCCCCAAAATGAGCTTCAAAAACCTCGCTTCAGGCGGGGTTTTTTTGTTGTCAAGGGACTCGTTGACAATCCCAAAAGGGGGTGTTTCAAATCGACGACTGGGAATTATTCGTCGAAAAAGTGAAACCATTGGGCGAGGATTTGCGTTCATTCGGTACCAAAAAAAATGCATTGGTCGATGGAATTTCGGGTTTTGTCCCTATCTTTCAACGTTCCTTAAAAGTGACGACATGCGAATTATCCTCTCCGCACTCCTCCTGATTCTGACGCAATCCATTGGCGCTCAGACAACTGGGGAAAACACCGTGGTCATGGGTTGTACTGTCCCAGTGGCGTGCAACTACAACCCAGATGCAAATGCCAACGATGGTTCTTGTGATTTCTTGAGTTGCCAAGGTTGCACGGACATGTGCGCCTGCAACTATGAAGAAACCAACACCATCGAAGATGGCTCATGCGAATATTCATCATGCGTTGAAGATGTCTTCCTTCTTGCCGTTGGAGCTTCAATTCTCGAGGGATGCACCAACGAGTTTGCATGCAACTACGATCCTTGCGCGACCGATGGCAGCAACGACGGTTTGGTGTGTGATTTCTTCACATGTCTCGTTTTTGGTTGCAACAACCCTTCTGCGTGCAACTACGACCCTGAGGTGGACATCAACGATGGTTCATGTGACTTCACTTCGTGTCTGACCGCAGGATGTACCCTGGCGGCGGCTTGCAACTACAACCCAGATGCGGACCTTGAGGATGGTTCGTGTGAATTTGATTCTTGCGCGGGTTGTACCAACGAGTGTGCTGCGAACTATGATGCTGAGGCGACGCTGGATAACGGCAGCTGTTTGCCGGTCCCGGGATGCAACAACTCTGCAGCATGCAACTACGATCCTTGTGCAGACGAGAACGACGGCTCTTGCGATTTCACCTCTTGTTTGCCAACAGGTTGTATGGACGTTACGGCGTGCAATTTCGACCCAGCGGCAGAGATTCAAACAGAGGATGACATCTGCATCTACCCAGAGCTGTACTACGACTGCGATGGCAACTGCCTGATCGACACGGACGGCGACGGGGTGTGCGATCAGCTCGAGGTTTTGGGCTGTACCGATCCAGGTGCGTCCAACTTCAATCCTGAGGCGACGGAAGACAACGACTCTTGTGAAACTGTCGTTGAAGGGTGTACAGACGTGGACTCATGCAACTACGATCCCACTGCCACAGAAGACGATGGGTCCTGTGAATACGAAAGCTGTGCAGGATGTCTCGTGGCTAGTGCGTGCAACTTCGAACCCACCGCGCTCATTGCCAATAACGACCTGTGTGAGTACCCAGAACAGTACTACGACTGCGACGGCAACTGCTTGATTGATACTGATGGTGACGGGGTGTGCGACCAGCTTGAAATTGAAGGGTGTCAAGATGAATTGGCCTGCAACTATGACGTGGATGCGACCGACCCAGGTTTCTGTCAATACCCCATCGCCAACTTCGACTGCGACGGAAACTCGTTGCGCCCCATCTTCACCGCGTTCCCGGCCAATGCGGACGTGGACGCATGCAACGTGCCGAGCGTGGAGGATGCCGTGGTGGAGGCCATCGTGTCACCTTTCGCAGCGTCTTTCGAAGCCCAGTTCAACAACAACGAATGCTACGCGACAAATTCAGACGTCGTGATTGCCTTTGCGGGTGAGATTCGTTTGGACGGCGATTGCGAGAACAACTACGTGTTGGTTCGCAGCTGGACGGCCACCGATTGCGCGGGTTACACCCGCACCCGCGAGCAAATTTTGAACGTGAGCGACACCACCGCTCCAACGCTCGACATTCCCGCGGATCAGACTATCTCTTGCGACATGGTGGACGGTGCCGACTTCGGCATGGCGTCCGCGGCAGACGATTGCGGCGAGGCTTCTGTGAGTCTTGATACGGACATTGTGGACGGCGACTGTGAAGGCCAGTACACCATTGTTCGCACGTTCACCGCGACCGACTTGTGTGGCAACGAAACTGTGGCCTCACAATCCATCCAGGTGATTGACGAAACGGCTCCAGAAATGGAGGAGCTGGCCGACCTCGTGTTGGACTGCACCGATTCTCTCTCTGACGAATTGCCCGCCGCCACAGACAACTGTTCTGACGTGGCCGTGAGCGTGTCTGACGAGGTGGTCGCCGGAGATTGCCCACAGGAGTACACCGTGATTCGCACCTTCACAGCTGTGGACGAATGCGGCAACGCTACCACCATGGTCCAAAACGTGACTTTCGTGGACGACGAGGCTCCTTCGGTTGTGTCCGGATACGCAGACAACACCATCTACGTCAACAACCTCGTTGGCGAGTCTGTGCCTGCCGCCGATTTGGTGATTGAAGACAACTGCGACGCAGATGCTTCTTGGAGCTCTTCAGATGAGGTTGTGGCGGAATCTGCCGCTGCCCAAACCATCTTGCGCACTTACACCATCAGCGACGCTTGTGGCAACGAATTGGTGTTGGAAGAAACGATCGAGGTGACCTTGGTCAACCCAGGCTGTACCGACAGCGTGGCTTGCAACTACGACGCCGACGCCAACCTCGACGACGAGTCTTGTGAGTACTGCTCTTGCGGTCAAAACGCCTGCGGATGTACCGATCCCGAGGCGTGCAACTACGACGAGGCGAACGAGTACGAAGACGGCTCTTGTGAGTACGCCGAAGAGTGGTACGACTGCGACGGCAACTGCATCGACCTGAACGGAAACGACATTTGTGACTTTGAGGAGTCCGGTTGTACTGACCCAACGGCTTGCAACTACGACAGCTTTGCCCAAGTGGAAGACGGTTCTTGTGACTACTGCTCTTGCGACTACACCGACATTGACGGCTACGAAGCCAACACTTCCAGTGTGGAGGGTTACAACGTGGTGGTTGAACTTGAGCAAACCCACTTGGAGGGTGTGCTCCAAGGCATGCACACGTACCGTGTCTACATTGAGATGTCCTCGTCTGACGACGTGTTGAGCGCCATCAGCGGAGACGACGACTTTGCCTTGGCGTTGAGCACCACCACCAGCTTCTACCAGAGCCCCTTCGGTTCGGCC
>PBWG01000138.1 GCA_002729115.1 Crocinitomicaceae bacterium
CTGCGTTTGCATTCATGGGCATCGACAGCGTGGAAATCAGCCATCGAACCGTGGAAGGCAAGGTCAAAATTGTGGACTACTTCTTCACGCACTGCCCCACCATTTGTCCCATCATGAGCAGCCAATTGGCAAGGGGGCAACAATGGCTTGACGCCCGCAACCTCACCGACGACGTGGTGCTGCTCAGCCACAGTGTGGATCCTGTGCGCGACACCCCAGAGCGCCTTAAAACCTACGCCACCCAACTCGGGGCCGACACCACGTTCTGGAAGTTTTTGACCGGCGACAAGGAAGACCTCTACGACCACGCGAGGCATGGATATTACTTGACCGCGTTGGAGAGCGACACGGCGGCCGGAGGGTTCTTCCACAGCGACACCTTCGTGCTGGTGGACCAACGCGACCGGATTCGGGGATTCTACGACGGCACCTCCACAGTTGAAGTGGACGCCATGCTCATGGACGCTGCCCAGCTTGCCCTGGCACAGGAAGACTGAGTGAACACATTGTGGGCCATTTTTGTCTCTGAAACAGAAACCAAGTGAGCATGGGCATCGACCGCAACATGAAGACGTTTGTTTGGGTGGCCGGCATCGCCATTCCCGTGGTGGTGGCCGTGATGTTTTTCCTGCCGGGCATTGAAGTCAGCCCAGAAATGGAGGCGGTGTTGCACACCCTTCCTTCGGTGAACGCGACCATCAACGGCACGGCGTTTTTGTGTTTGGCGACTTCGTTCTGGGCCATCAAGAATGGAAAAGTCCAGCTGCACCAAAACCTGAACACCGCCGCACTGGTCCTGTCGGCGCTCTTTTTGCTCAGCTACGTCAGCTACCACATCACCACACCGAGCACGCCGTTCTGCAAGGAAGGGTGGATTCGCGGTGTGTACTTCGTCGTGCTTCTGACCCACATCTTGTTGTCCATCGTCATTGTGCCCTTGGTCTTGACCACCTACTTGTTGGGCCTGGGAAACCAAATCCAACGGCACCGCAAGTGGGCACGCATCACCTGGCCCATTTGGATGTACGTGACGTTCACAGGCGTGGTGGTCTACCTGCTCATTTCCCCGTGCTACCCGTTCTGATGCCTTGGACGCGCTTGAATCCCGGCTTCCTCCTGCTCCTCGTGGCCATGCTCGTGGTGGACGTGGCGTGGGGCCAATGCGTGATGTGCAAGGCCGTGGCCGAAGACAGCGCGGAGGACGGAAGTTTGGGCCGAGGCCTGAATGCGGGCATCCTGTACCTCATGGGTGTGCCTTATGCCATCATGGCGTTTTTTGCATGGTTTGTGTTCAAACGCAAGAAGCAACCCACCTCCCAGGGCGTCTGAGGCCCGACTCGGCGTATTTTTGAGGAATGCGCGCCATTTTCTTCGCCTTTGCTTGCTTGTCCTTCGCCGCCTGGGGCCAATCCACAGACACCTGGACCCTGGAACGTTGCTTGGAACATGCCTTCGAGCACAACCTCCAACTCAAGCAATCGCAACTGGGCCTCCGACAAAGTGAGATTGCCACGTTGACCGCCAAGGGCGCCTTCTTGCCCAACCTCAACGCCTCCTCCAGCTTCGGGGTGAACATCGGTCAGACCATCGACCCGTTCACCAACCAATTTGCCACTGACGCCGTTCAGTCGAGCAACGTGGGCCTCAGCTCAGGGGTGACGCTGTTCAACGGATTTCAGAACCACTTGAACCTGCGCAGGGCTCGTCTGGGGTTGGAATTGGCGGCGACCAACGTGGAAGTCGCCCGCAATGGCGTGGCGCTGAGCTTGGCCTCGGCCTACCTCAACGTCTTGTTCCAGAAGGAATTCTTGGACATCGCCAAACTGAACGCCGAAGCGACAGGCCGTCAGGTGGAGCGCGTGCAGACGTTGGTCGACGCCGGTGCGGCAGCCGAAAGCGACCTTCTCGACGTGCTTGCCCAAGAAGCCAACGACGAAAGTGCTGTGATTGGCGCAGAAAACGGCGTCATCCTGGCCAAACTCAACCTCGCCCAAGTCCTTCAATTGGAAGCCAGCGCGTCCGACGCGTTGGACGTGGCTCCGCCGTCCGACGACTTGATGGAGAGCACCGTGCTTCCAGTGAATGCCGACGCCGCCGTGGCGTTTGCCTTGGGGTCGTTCCCAGACATGAAGGCCGCCGAGTTGCAAGTGACCGACGCCTACCTGGGGTTGGATTTGGCCAAAGCTGCCCGGATGCCACGCATTGTGGGGTCGTACAGCATGGGCTCAGGGTACTCGGCCAACCGATTGGAACAAATCGGGGAATCCACCACGACTTTCTACGAGATCCCCACGACCACACCCGGCGTGAATTTGACCGCACCAGTGATTGACGATTCAGGGGTCACCTTCGAGACCATGTCCTTCCAAGACCAACTCTCGAACAACGTCAACCAGAGCATTTTCTTCTCGCTGAGCATTCCCGTCTTCAACAACTTCGGCATCCACGCCGGCATTGAGCGCGCCAAAGTAGGGGTGTTGTCCGCCCAACTGTCCAAAGACCAAACGGCACAAAGCCTCACGCAAACCGTTCAAACCGCGTGGGCTGACGCCCGGGCAGCCGAACGCACCTTCGAAGCCAACGACAAAGCCTTGGAAGCAGCAACTCTGGCCATGGACAACGCCGAGGCCCGGTTTGAAGCCGGCGCCATCTCCGCCCTTGAATACGCCGACGCCCGGACCCGGTTGGACAACGCACGCATCAACGCCCTTCGGACGGAATACGACTTTGTGTTCAAGACCCGCATCCTCGATTTCTACATGGGCCGCCCCTTGAGCCTTTAACCCCACAACCTTCCCACGATGAACAAGAACGCAATTCTGATCCTTGGCGGCGTGATTTTGGCCTTGGTGGTTGTGGCGGTGGTCCGCGGCGGCAACCGCGAATTGCCCGTCGTCAGCACCGACACGGTCCAAGCCAGAGACATTGTCGAACGCGTGAGCGCCAGCGGCAAAATTCAACCTGAAATCGAAGTCAAAATCACCGCCGAAGTCAACGGCCAAATCATCGACCTGCCCGTCAAGGAAGGCGACGTGGTCGAAAAGGGGGACCTGCTCGTGCAGCTCAACCCCGACATCTACGAGGCGGCCTTGCTGAGGGCGGAAGCGTCTTTGAATTCAGCACGGTCCAATTTGGCCTCTGCGCGTGCTCAAGTGGCCCAAGGCGAGGCCAACCAATTCGCCGCAGCCAAGGCGTTCGAACGTGCACAAACCCTGCTTGCTTCCAAGGTCATTTCGCAGGCGGAATTCGACCAAAACGAAGCGTCTTTCCTCACGGCCAACGCCAACCTCACCAGCGCGAAAGAAAGTGTGCGAAGCGCCGAGTTCGCGATTCGCAGTGGGGAAGCGTCCCTTCAAGAGGCCCGGGACAACCTCAGCCGCACCACCCTTGTGGCCCCCCAAGCGGGTGTGGTCACCGCCCTCTCCAAAGAGGTGGGCGAAAGTGTGCAAGGCAATGGCTTCACGGCCGGTGAAGTCATCATGAACGTCAGCGACCTCAGCACCATGGAGGTCAACGTCGAAGTCAACGAAAGCGACATCGTCCGCATCCACATGGATGACGAAGCTGAAATCGAGGTCGACGCCTACCTGGGCGAGACCTTTTCAGGCCGCGTGACCGAAATCGGCAACACCGCATTGAATGCCGGCATGAATGGGTTCAGCATGGACCAAGTGACCAACTTTTCTGTCAAAATCAGATTGGACCGTTCCAGCTACATGCACCTCGTGGAAGGAGACCACGACCACGAAACCCCGTTCCGGCCCGGCATGAGCGCCACGGTGGACGTGTTGACCGCCAGGGCCGACCGCGTGCTGTCCGCCCCCATCCAAGCGGTGGCCAGCCGGGCTTCCGACACAGAGGAAGGTGAGGACACAGAAACAGAACTTGGCGTGTTTCTGCTGGTGGACGGCGAGGCGAAATGGACTGCGGTGGAGACCGGCATCCAAGACACCAAATTCGTGGAAATCCAAGGCGAGGTGAAGGAGGAAGATGTGCTGATCACTGGACCGTATGAAATCGTCAGCCGCTCCTTGAAGGACGGGGAAGCTATAGAAACCCGCTGATGGCACGCATCCTCATCCTGGACACCGCCACCAAACAATGTTCTGTGGCTTTGTCCGAGCACGGCGAAGCCGTGGCTTGGAAAGAAGAGCGCACCGACGGATACGTCCACGCAGAGAGGCTGATGCCCCTCATCGACGCCCTGCTGGACGAACATGGCTGGGACAAATCTTCGCTGGAGGCGGTGGCGGTCTCCGGGGGGCCAGGCTCCTTCACAGGGCTTCGCATCGGGGTCTCCACCGCCAAGGGCTTGTGCCACGGCTTGGGGTTGCCCCTCATCGCGCTCGACACCTTGGGCATCTTGGCTGCCCAAGGGGCGCGTTTGGACCCGACCCCACAACGTCGTGTCGCCATGGTGGACGCCCGACGCATGGAAGTCTACGCCGGGGATTTCGACCACGACGGCCGCTGCCTCACATCCGGCCGCCCCGTGGTGGTCGACGAAGAAAAACACGTGTGGAAGGGCCCAGCCCAATTCATCGGCGACGGCGCGGTCAAATGCTCGGAGACGTTGGCAGGAGAAGGCCGGACGTTCGTCGAAGCGTGGCCTCTAGCACGCGACGGGGCCAAGCTCGCCGAAGCGGCTTTCGCGCAAGGAGACTTTGCCGATTTGGGCAGCTACGAGCCCAACTACATCAAAGCGTTCAAGGCCGGGGCTGCAAAGGACCCCCTTGGGCTCAGGTCCAGTTTAGGCGCAGTCTGGCTGGCCCTGGCCCTCATCTTGGCGTCATGCACTTCATGCGGTGAACAGCAACAATTCATCCCGTATGTGCCGGTCAACCTCCAAATCGACCTGAATTTGCCGGCGTACAACACCCTGAATTTTCCAGGGGAGGCCATTGCCCTGGCGGGCGGCTCCAAGGGCTTGTACGTGTACAGATACACTCTGGACGAGTTTGTGGTGTTGGACCGGCACGCCACCTACGACATTCCTTTGGCCTGCAAAGTCACGCTTGACGCAGACAACTTCACCCTGCGGGACCACGACGACTGTTCTGAAAGCGAATGGCAAATCATCGACGGATCGGTCATGAACGGACCCGCCACGTTGCCGCTGCACCGTTACCGCACGAGCCTGAACGGCTCCATCCTGAGCATCTTCAATTGAGCCCAAACGCAAACAACCCCGCCCCGAGGGCAGGGTTGTTTCCAAGTCGCGGTCTGATTCTCGCCGCTCAGTAGCGGTAGGCTTCGCCCTTGAAGGGGCCTTGCACCTCCACCCCGATGTACTCGGCCTGCTCCTGAGAGAGCTCGTCGATTTCCACGCCGATTTTGGCGAGGTGCAAGCGGGCCACCTTCTCGTCGAGGTGCTTGGGCAACGTGTACACGCTGTTCTTGTAGTTGTCCGCATTGTTCCAAAGCTCGATTTGGGCGATGGTTTGGTTGGTGAAAGACGCCGACATCACGAAGCTGGGGTGGCCTGTCGCGCAGCCGAGGTTCACCAAGCGGCCTTCGGCCAACAAGATGATGTCCTTGCCGTTCACAGTGTACATGTCCACCTGAGGCTTGATGGTGTCCTTGGTCTCGCCGTGGTTGGTGTTGAGCCAAGCCACGTCGATTTCGTTGTCGAAGTGCCCGATGTTGCATACGATCACTTTGTCCTTCATCGCTTCGAAGTGGGCGCCGGTCACAATGTCCTTGTTGCCTGTGGCGGTCACCACGATGTCGGCTTCGGCCACGGCGTCGAGCATCTTCTTCACCTCGAACCCTTCCATGGCGGCTTGCAGTGCACAAATGGGGTCGATCTCAGACACAATCACACGGCACCCGGCGTTGCGCAACGACTCTGCGGAGCCCTTGCCCACGTCCCCGAAGCCCGCGACCACGGCGACTTTGCCCGCCATCATCACGTCGGTGGCACGGCGGATGGCGTCCACGCAGGACTCGCGGCATCCGTACTTGTTGTCAAACTTGGACTTGGTGACCGAGTCGTTCACGTTGATCGCCGGCATCGGCAACGTCCCGTTCTTCTCGCGCTCGTACAAGCGCAACACGCCTGTCGTGGTTTCTTCCGAGATGCCCTTGATGCCTGCGGCGAGCTCTGGGTATTGATCCAACACCACGTTGGTGAGGTC
>PBWG01000139.1 GCA_002729115.1 Crocinitomicaceae bacterium
CATGTCCGCCCGCTTCAACGGGTCGGAACCTGCCTCGTCCGCCAGCAACCGCGCCTTGAATTCCAGGAAGTCCTGGGCGTCGTCGTGAATGGCTTTGTTCAGGGCGTCGCTGCCCACCTTCTTCGCGTAGGTGTCCGGGTCGTCGCCGTCCGGCAACAGCACCACCTTCACGGCCATGCCCTCGGCCAGCAGCAAATCGATGCCGCGGAGTGACGCCCGGATGCCCGCCGCGTCGCCGTCGAAGATGACCGTCACGTTCTTGGTGAAGCGGCGGATGAGTTGGATTTGGCCTGGCGTCAATGCCGTGCCACTCGACGCGACCACGTTGCGCACCCCAGCTTGGTGCATGGCCATGACGTCGGTGTAGCCTTCGACGAGGAAGCAACGCTCCTCCTTGACAATCTCGGGCTTGGCAAGGTGCATGCCGTAGAGCACCTTCGACTTGTTGTAAAGCGGGCTTTCTGGCGAGTTGAAATACTTCGCCACCTTCTTTTCCGTGCTCAGCGTGCGGCCGCCAAATCCAATGACCCGGCCCGTCACATCCCGAATCGGGAACATCACCCGCCCTTTGAAGAAATCCCAAAGCGACCCGTCCTCGCGCTGCTTGCACAGCCCGGCCTCCACGAGCTTCTCGGCAGAATACCCGGCTTCTTGCCCAGCCGTGGCGAGCGCGTCCCAGGCGTCGGGGCTGTACCCGATCAGGAACGCATCGAGCACGTCGTCCCGAAACCCGCGTTCCACGAAATAGCTGCGTCCGATGGCCTTGCCGGCGTCGGTGTTCCGCATCTGGTCGGTGAACCACTTTTGGGCCCACGCCACCACGTTGCCGAGGCTCTCCTTCGCCGTCGCAGCCGCGATCTCCTCGGGCGTGCGCTCCTTCTCCACGATCTCGATGTTGTACCGCTTGGCCAACATCCGGAGGGCTTCCGGGTAGCTGACCTTCTCGATTTCCATCAAAAAGGTGACGAGGCTTCCGCCTTTTTGGCTCGAAAAGCATTTGAAAATCCCCTTGGCAGGCAAGACGTAAAACGAGGGGGTTTTCTCGTTGGTGAACGGACTCAACCCCCGCAACGCGCTGCCCGATTTTTTCAGCTCCACATAATCGCCCACCACCTCTTCGATGACGGCGGCGTTCATGATTTGGTCGACGGTTTCTGCGGGAATCATGGCAAACGGTGGGTCAACGAAGATATCCAAGATTTCACCGACCCGCATGTGAGACACAGGGCGGTTGTGAATGTTTGTTGGCCACATGCAGGCTCCAAGGCGCATCTGCACACCGATTGACCGCACTCCGCCCGAACTTGCTCGCATGACAGGCCGTCTCATACCCTGGTTGGTGGGCTCCATGACCGTGGCGATGCTCGTGGTGGTCGCCGTTCAGGTGAACTGGCTGGAGTCGTCGGCCAAACTTCGCAAAGAGGTCTTCGACCAAAGTGTGGAGCAAAGCCTCCAGATCGTGGCGACGTGGCTCACGGCCGGGCACTTGGACGAGGTCAGGTCGGACGACCGCAACCTTCTGCGCACCGACGAACTCGCCCCCGAGGAACGCATGGTGGTGCGCAGGATGGAGTCCTTCCCGATGGATTCCCTGCTGACCATCGCCTTGAAGGAACAAGGCATCGACGCGGTGCCGGTGTTTGGCGCCTTCAACCGCTACGGACAGCCGGTGTTCTTGCCCGAGGATGCCGAGGACCTCCAAGACGAGTTGTTGTCCCCGCGCACCGGTTACAGCGTCACGTTGGGCACCCTCCAATTCAGGGTGCATTTCCCCCGGCTCCCCCGCTACTTGATGGGCCAAATGCTCGGCGCCTTCGCCCTCAGCGTCGTCATGATGCTGCTGATCGCCGCCATCTTCGCCCACACCCTGTTGGCCATTCAACGGACCAAACGGTTGGACAGGCTGCAGCGCGACTTGGTCAACAACCTCACCCACGAACTCAAAACCCCCATCAGCAGCATTGGCCTGGCCAGCGAAGCGTTGGCGGATCCCTCGTTCGACGACGACGCCAAAAAGCACTACCTCAGCCTCATCCGTGAGGAGAACAAGCGTTTGGGCGTCCTCGTCGAGAACGTGCTGCGCGCCAGCTTGTCGGAATCGGGGGCCATGCGGCTGTACATGCAACCGCTGAACGTGCACGATTTGGTGAAGAACGTGGTCAAAAACATGGCCATGCGCCTGCACAAGCAAGGGGCCAAGGTGGAATTGGACTTGACGGCGTCCAACCCCAATTTGATGCTCGACCGCATCCACGTGACCAACGTCCTCTTCAACCTCATCGACAACGCGATGAAGTACGCCAAGGAGGACCCGCAGATTGTCATCCGAAGCGAACAAACCCCTGACGGACTGTCACTTCACATCCAAGACAACGGAATTGGCATCGCCAAAGAACATCTTGGCAAGGTGTTTGAAAGGCTGTACCGTGTCCCCACCGGAAACGTGCACAACGTGAAGGGGTTTGGGTTGGGACTGAGCTACGTGAAAAATGTGTTGGAACACCACGGGGGCTCGGTTCACATCGCAAGTCAGCCGGGGGAGGGCACAACATTGACGCTCAACCTTCCGTTTGAACAACCTGACAAGACTGAAGCCACATGAAAGACATTCGAATCCTCCTTTGCGAAGACGACCCCAGCTTGGGCCGTTTGCTGTCCGACTACCTCAAGTCCAAGGGCGCCCAAGTCACCTGGGCGCAGGATGGCGCTGAAGGCTTGAAGGCCTACCACCGCGAGACCTACGATTTCATTGTCCTCGACGTGATGATGCCCAGGAAAGACGGGTTTCAAGTGGCAGAGGAGATCCGGTTGGACAGCCGCAGCATCCCGATTTTGTTTTTGACGGCGCGGTCCAGCAAGGAAGACACCCTTGAAGGCTTCAAAGTGGGCGGAGACGACTACATGAGCAAGCCGTTCAGCATGGAAGAGCTCGTGCTTCGCATCCAAGCCATCCTGCGCAGGTCGGCCGCGTTGCCAGAAGAGGGGCAGGAGGTCACAGAATTCACGGTGGGTTTGTACACCTACGACTACAACAGCCAATCCCTCAACCTCCAAGGTGAGGCCCAACGCCTGACCACCAAAGAGAATGAGCTGCTCTTCATGCTGTGCAAGCACAAGAACGCCTTGCTCGAGCGCAGCCACGCGTTGCGGAACATTTGGGGGGACGCCAACTACTTCAACGGACGGAGCATGGACGTCTACATCGCCAAGCTTCGGAAGCACTTGAAAGGGGACGACCGCATCGAGATTCTGAACGTCCACGGCAAGGGGTTCAAGCTGGTGGCCCCAGCAGACTGAGAATGCCTATCTTTGCGGCCTCAAGCGCCGTCCATGTCTGACATGATCAAGATCCTCGCGGGGTCGGCTTCCCAAGAATTTGGGGAACGCGTCGCCGCCGCCTACGGAACCTCCCTGGTTCCTGTCCGCACGCAAAAATTCTCGGACGGTGAATTCGCCGTGAGCATCGAGGAAACCGTGCGCGGCAAAGAGGTGATCATCGTCCAGTCGACCTTCCCTCCTTCTGACAACTTGTTGGAATTGTTGATGTTGATCGACGCCGCCAAGCGCGCAAGCGCCAAGCGCATCGTGGCTGTGATGCCGTACTTCGGCTTCGCCCGCCAGGACAGAAAGGACAAGCCCCGCGTCGCCATTGGCGCCAAGTTGATCGCCAACATGTTGATGGCAGCAGGTGTGAACCGCGTCATCACCATGGACCTTCACGCAGACCAAATCCAAGGCTTCTTCGAAGTTCCCGTCGACCACTTGTTCGGGTCGACCCTCTTCTTGCCCTGGTTGGAAAGCAACGTGTCCCGCGACAACCTGTGCATCGCCACGCCCGACACCGGCGGAACGAAGCGCGCGAACACCTACGCCAAGGCTTTGGGTGTGGACATGGCCATTTGCTACAAGCAGCGGAAGGTGGCCAACCAAGTGGAAAGCATGACGGTCATTGGCGACGTGAAAGGCAAGGACGTGGTCCTCGTGGACGACATGTGCGACACCGCCGGCACGCTCACCAAGGCGGCCGACCTGATGATGGAACACGGCGCACTGAGTGTGCGTGCCGTGTGCACCCATCCTGTGTTGAGCGGCCCTGCGTACGACCGCATCGCAGCCAGTTCCTTGAAAGAATTGATCGTCACGGACTCGATTCCGTTGCGCGAGGGCGTCGACGCGTCCAAAATCACCGTGCTCCCCGTGCACGACATGTTTGCCCAAGTGCTTCAGTGCTTGATGAGCAACAAATCCATCAGTACACAATTTACCATCCAATAATTTTTCATCATGAAAACTGCATCATTGAGCGGCTCTCTCCGAGAGAGCGTAGGGAAAAAAGATGCTGACGCGCTCCGCGCTTCAAACCGGGTTCCCGGGGTGTTGTACGGCGGTGCCGAGCAGTGTCACTTCAGCCTGTCTGAAGTCGAACTCAACAAGGTCGTCTTCAACCCAGACGTCTTCAAACTCGAGTTGGACTTGAACGGCAAGAAGGTCGACTGCATCATCCAGGACATCCAATTCCATCCCGTCACCGACCGCGTGACCCACGTCGACTTGCTCGAGGTCTTGCCAGGCAAGCCCGTGAAGGTGGAGTTGCCATTGCGCACCATCGGACAAGCCATCGGTGTGATGAACGGCGGACGTTTGGAACTCAACTACCGTCGCGTGCCTGTGCGCGGGTTGGTGGACCAGCTCCCCGAATGCCTCACCGTGGACATCTCGCCTTTGGAAATTGGCGACAATGCCCGTGTGCGTGACCTCGATATTGAAGGCCTCGACATCCTCCTCAGCGAAAGCGCCCTCTTGGTGGCTTGCAAGCGCACACGTGCAGCCATGTCTGCCGAATCTGCACTTGACGGTGAAGAAGGCGGCGAAGCGGCTGAAGGCGGAGAAGCGGCTGAAGCGGCTGAAGCGGCTGAAGGCGGAGAAGGGTAATCTCCTCGCAGCATGAAGTACCTCATCGTCGGACTGGGCAACCCAGGCTCGGAGTATGAGGGCACCCGACACAACATCGGGTTTGACGTGGTGGACACCATCGCCCAACGTCTGGACGGATCTTTCGAGACCGCCAGGCTGGGCGAGGTGTCCACCGTTCGTTTCAAGGGACGCACCCTCGTGCTCTTGAAACCTTCGACGTTCATGAACCTAAGCGGCAAAGCCGTACGGTACTGGATGGACGCAGAAAAAATCCCCCTTGACCGGACCGTGGTGGTGACGGACGATTTGAACTTGCCCTTTGGGACCCTCCGGCTGCGCGCCAAGGGAAGCGACGGCGGCCACAACGGGTTGAAAGACATCCAAGCCGTGCTCCAATCCACGAAGTACCCCCGGCTTCGTTTTGGCATTGGCGCTGAATTCGGGAAGGGCAAGCAGGTGGACCACGTTCTGGGCTCCTGGGACGACGACGAACGGGGGAAAATGGAGGAGCGCTTGACCACCGCGACGGACGCGCTGCTCAACATCACCACCGCCGGCCTCGCGCGGGCGATGAACACCTACAACGGAAAGTGAGGTCTAGGCGGCGTCAGGCCTGCTCGTAGAAATGGTTGTTCCCGATGTACGCCACCACGGCGTCGGGCAACAAGAACTGCACGTCGTGGCCTGCCATGATCGCGTCCCGCACGTAGGTGGAGCTGATGGCGATGATGGGCGCTTCGTGGCCCTCCACGTTGTCGTGCGCGAGCCATTGGGCCGTGGCGGCA
>PBWG01000140.1 GCA_002729115.1 Crocinitomicaceae bacterium
ATGCGGTCGGCCTTGGAGGCCCTTTCGGATTTCAAGGCGTCGGATTTTCGGAAGATGTCCAAAGACCTGCGCGACGAGGTTCGCGCGGTGGAAGCCACCCTCAAGTCGGTGGCCGCCAAGGCCACGGCCGCCATCGACCGGGAAGGGTTGACCGACAAAGACGTCGTGCGAGGCACGCTCTTTAAGTGGATTCGAAAGCAGCGCCAAGGCCAGGTCACCGCCCCGTCGGCGGCCTTGCAGGCGATGTTCGACGAAGGGGTGTTCACCTCGAAGAACGCGCCGGACGCCACGGTGGCCGCAGTGGGACGCATGTTGCCTGAAGCGGAAGCGGTGCGCGCCCAGGTGGCCCGCATGACCCCGGGCTCGGCGCCAGGGGAGGCGTACCTGTTGCGAAAGCGACTCGTCCACAAAATCGACTTGGTCGGGACCCTGGCCGCCATTGCCGAGGAGATGGAAGACGTGCAAGCCAGCCGCAACGTGCGGACGTTTCATGCCTTACACGAGCGCATTGCGCGGGTGGTGCGCCACAACCCGGTGCCGTTTTTGTTTGAACGCATGGGCAGTCGCTTTCGGCACGTGTTCATTGACGAATTCCAGGACACCTCCGTGACGCAGTGGCAAAACCTCATCCCGTTGGTGGACCACGTGCTTTCGGAGCGCAACAGGGCTTTGGTTGTGGGTGACAGCAAGCAGGCCATCTACCGCTGGCGCAACGGCGACCACCGCCAATTGCTGGAGTTGCCCAACATCGTGGACGACGACGAAGGGGCGTTTGCGGACGCGGCACGGACGTTTCACGACGCCTTGGACGACCAACTCCTCGAGGCAAACTGGCGAAGTGGTTCGGCCATTGTCGCATGGAATGGGGCGTTTTTCGAGGCTGTTCGGCGCAGGTTGCCGGGGGAATTGGCCAAGGTGTACGAGGGCCACACCCAAGTGCCGCAACAAGATTTTGAGGGCCAAATCCACATTGAGGCGGTGTGCGACAAGGACCGCGCCACCCGAGAGCAGCTGTTGAACACAGCCCTGGAAGCCCGCATTCGGCACCACGAAGAGGCTGGATTTCGTCGCTCGGAGATGGCCATCCTGGTCCGGACCAACAAGCAAGGGGCCCACATCGCCCAGCACCTGCTCGACGTGGGCATCACGCCGCAAACGGAGGACAGCCTTCACCTCGGCCGCCACCCAGGGGCATTGGCCGTGGTCGCCTTGACGCGCTGGGTCGTGGACCCTTCCGAGGACAGGCACGCCACTGCTTGGCTTCAATGCATGGCGGCGCTGTCCCCTGGCCGCATCGACGAATCGGTAGTGCTGGACCGGCACGTGTCGTGGCGCCAAAACGACGAGGGACGGCGTTTTGCCTCGCTCGATGCCCTGGGCATGCTGAAAGACCTGTTCCCTGACCTGCATCCACTGGAACGCGCAAATGGCCCCTTGGTGGCCTGGGTGGGACACGCGTGCCAAACCCTTGGGTTGACTGGGCGGTTCGACGCCTATGCCGAGGCGTTGATGGAGATGGCCCGAGAGGTGACAGGCACGGAAGACGGCGGCCTTCGCGGATTTCTTCGCGTGTGGGACAGAACAGGGAGCCGGCGTTCCATCGTGGCCAGTGGGGGCGAGGACGCCGTCCAAATCATGACGGTCCACAAGGCGAAGGGTTTGGCGTTTCCTGTCACCATCCTGGTGGCAGGCACCAACGTCGCACGGGAAGTGAAGGGCCATTTGCCCGTGGTCTTGGACCCCGCCACCGGCTTGGACGTGCCTGCGGCGCTGTTGCGGGTCTCGGACATGAAAGACACGGCGCTGGACGGCAGGGCCGAGGCTGAATTGGACGCCGCCCTGTTGGACCAAATCAACATCGTCTACGTCGGCATGACCCGCCCTGTAGCCCGGCTTGACGTCCTTGCCGAGACCGCCAAACTGGACTTCGACCGCGAGGCGCCCGCCCAAGTTGGCCAGTGGGTCCTCGCATGTGCAGAGGACGTGGCGGACACCCGCTTTGAATCGACGGGCGACTGCATTGCGCGGGGCGTTGGCGGGGGGCTTCCAGAACGCACGGCCGGCTCGGATGTGCCCACCGATGCCCTCACCACCCACCTCCACCTCGGGGAGGAGGTGACCCAGCAAGTCGCCTTGGCCAAAGGCAGCCATGCCTCGGTCCACCCCGACGGCATGGACGAGTCGGCGTTGGGAACGGCGGTTCATTCGTTGCTGGCGGAGGTCAATTCCACCGACACGTGGCCTGCTGTCCGCGCCAAATTTGCCGCGGGGTGGGCGCTGTCCACCCGAGACCGGGACAAGCTCCTGAGCTGGGCGGATGCGGTGCTTGACCGTCCGGAATCGGCCCGTTTTTTCCAGCCTGGATTGCGGGTGGAGTGCGAACCCGAGTGGACCGACGGTGTGGAATTGTACCGCCCCGATCGCGTGGTGTTCGACGGCCAATCCTGGCACATCGTCGACTTCAAGTCGGGCGGGCAAGAAAGAGCCAAGCACATCGCGCAGGTGCAGTCGTACATGCAAGTGCTGGCGGGCTTGGAAGACGCCCCGATCCGCGGTTGGCTCCTGTACCTTGAACCTTGGTCCCTCGAAGAGGTGCCGGCTCCCTCGGCACCCCTTATCTTCACCACGTGATGAACACCTTCTCTTTCGCCTTTCGCCCCTTCTTGTCGTTTGCCTTTGCGGTGTTGACGTTTGCCGTCGGCTTGACCGTCCAAGGTCAAACCGTGGGCAAAGAATACCTGGTCCGCAGCACGGACGCTTCTCAAGTGCAGACCCGCGCCTCGGCTTGCGCGCCCGCCACGGCCTTGCGCGACCTCGAATGGAACAATGTCCGCGCCCTCGTGGAGAACGGCGGCACGTTGTGGCACGAGCGCGCCAACTGGCGCGGGGCTTACATCGTGCCGAAGGAGGACAACGTGTCGACGGTGTTTGCCGGCGCCCTGTGGATCGGTGGCATCAGCCCGGACCAGCAATTGAAGCTGGCGGCTGTACGCTACCGCCGCGACGGCAACGACTTTTGGCCTGGACCTCTGTCCAACGACGGGGCGGCGGAAGTGGACGCCACCACGTGCAACGAGTACGACGAGTTCTTCGTGTCGACGCGCGCCGACGCGAGGCGCCACCGCCAGTATTTCGAAGCGTTGGCGGCGGGCACCGTGGACGAGGAGTTCCCCGAAGGCTACGCCATGCCTGCCTACTTCCGAGATTATCCAGCGCACGGCAACACGGACCTGAACCAAGACTACTACTTGGCGCCGTTCCTGGATTACAACGGCGACGGCTTCTACTCCCCTGAACAGGGCGACTACCCGTGGTACGATTTTTTGCAGGAAATCGATTGCGGCAACCGCCGTCGGGAGGACATCGTTCCACTCTACGGGGACCAGAATTACTACTGGATTTTCAACGACAAAGGCAACGTGCACTCCGAGTCTCAGGGTGAGCCCATCGGGATGGAGATTCGTGCGCAGGCCTTTGCCTTTGCCACCAACGACGAGGTCAACAACATGACCTTCAACAACTACGTCCTCATCAACCAGGGCACCCAAACCCTGACCAACACGTACATGTGCCAATGGGTGGACAGTGACTTGGGTGGCATCAGCGACGACTACGTGGGCTGCGACGTGCAGCGCGGTTTGGGGTACACCTACAACGGGGACGCCTTCGACGAGTCGGACAGCTTTTCGCCGGGCTACGGCGAAAACCCGCCTGCTTTTGGGGTGGACTTCTTCGAAGGGCCGTACCAGGATGCCGACGGCATCGACAACCCGCTGACCACGAACTTCTCCAACGCCATCGATTCGTTGGGCATTCCCTACGAGGGCATTGGCATCGGCTACGGCGACGGGGTGGTGGACAACGAGCGCTTCGGCATGCGCCGGTTCATCTACTTCAACTGGGGCTCGGGCCCCAACACCCAGCCTTCGACGGCAGGCCACTACTACAACTACATGCGCGGCTACTGGAAGAACGGCCAGCGCATGGCTTACGGGGGGGACGGCCTGAATGCGGGCACTGGCGCCAACCTCGAGATCTACTCCGACTACATGTTCCCCGGGGACACCGACCCCTACGCTTGGGGCACTGGAGGCACGCCTGTGGAGCCGTGGTCTGAATTCGAAACGGGGAACCCTCCGGGAGACCGCCTGTTTTTGCAGAGCGCGGGGCCGTTCACCCTCGAGCCTGGCGACTACAACAACATCACGGTGGGCATGGTTTGGGCCCGCGCAGGAGGCGGAGAGCCTTTCGAAAGCGTGAAGCTGTTGCGGTTGGCCGACGACAAGGCGCAGGCGTTGTTCGACAACTGCTTTGAGATCGTTTCGGGTCCCGACGCGCCGGACATGACCATCCAAGAGCTGGAGAACGAACTCATCCTGTACTTGACCAACAACAACCCCCTTTCGAACAACTTCGGCGAGGCGTACACGGCGGTGGACCCCGGCATTCCCAAGGAGTTGCCTGACGGCACGTTGTTGTCGGAGGCTGACCGTTCGTACGCGTTTGAAGGCTACCAAATTTACCAGCTCGCGGAACAGGGCGTCAGCCCCGCCGAGCTCGGAGACGTGGAGAAGGCGCGTTTGATTTACCAATGCGACATCGCCAACGACGTGGCGAACGTGGTGAATTACCGATATGACGACATCATGCAAGCGTCGGTTCCGGAGCTCATGGCCAATGGCGAGAACGAAGGCATTGCGCACAGCTTCCGCGTGACCAAAGACGCGTTCGCCCAAGGCGACAACGCCTTGGTGAACCACAAGACGTACCACTTCATGGCGTTGGCCTACGGCTACAACAACTACGGCGACTTCGATCCGGTGTTGGGCACAGGCCAAGACATCCAGTACAAGGCTTCTCGGAAGGCGGCCGTCGGCTCGATCCGCGTCTACAGCGGCATTCCGCATAAGCCCTCTCCTGAGAGCGGCGGCTTGATCCAGAGTGCGTCGTACGGCGACGGCGTGGTGATGACGCGTTTGGAGGGCAAGGGCAACGGCGAGAACGACGTGGCTTTGACGCCTGAGAGCGAGGCTGCGCTTCTTGCCAGCGGCTCAGGCAAGCTTGCCTCAGTCACTTACCAAGGTGGCATGGGCCCCGTGTCGGTGCGTGTCATCGACCCGCTTTCTGTGCCTGACGCTGAATTTGAGCTCCGCGTGTTGGGCGAGGCCGGCGACCTCGACGAAGGCGAGGACGTGAACTGGGTGCTGACCAACCTGACGATGCTCGACACGGCCATGTCGGCCAGCGACTCGGCCAAGGCCATCGTCACCAGCGACCGCACCATCGACGTGCTCAACGAGCAGCTCATCTTGCAGTGGGGTCTCGGCGTCACCTGCCAACAGAAGGTGTACAGCTCCGGCGACGAGGTGGCCACGCCCCTCGGCTCCAGCATCACCTTCTCCAACCCTCAAGAGCCATGGCTCCAGGGCATCCCTGACGCCGAAGGCTTCGTGGAGAACAACTGGATCCGTTCCGGCACCCAGGAGGGCGACGCGGAGTCTCCGTACGAGTTGACCTACGACGACCTCATGGACGAGGAAGAGCTCTACGAGGGCTTCTTGGGCGGCACATGGGCGCCGTACTCTGTGGTGTCGTACACCAACGCAGACGTCGAAGACCCTGCCACCGGTGCGACCTACGAGTTCTTGCCTTTGTACGCCCCCACACGTGACGACTTGAAGCGCGTGCAGCAGTGGAACACTCCTGAGTCGACCACCAGCGTCGACGTGGTCTTCACCAGCGACCGCAGCAAGTGGACCCGTTGCCCTGTGTTGGAGATGCAGCCCAACGACATCTTGGCGCAGAACGCCACTGGCGCCTCAGGCACCATCGAGAAGATGAACCTCCGCCGTCACAAGTCGGTCGACAAGTTTGGCCGCACCGTCGACGACGAGGGTGTGAACCAAGGCGACGCCACGATGGTCAGCGGTACAGGCATGGGATGGTTCCCAGGCTACGCCATCGACTTGGCCACAGGCGAGCGCTTGAACATGGCCTTCGGTGAAGACTCGTGGCTCAGCGCCGACAACGGCAAGGACATGATCTGGAACCCCTCTTCCAACAGGCAGTACATGGGTGGTCAGCACTGGATCTACGTCTTCAAGAGCGGCCAGGCCGCCTCAGGACAGGGCAACCGCATGCCTCCGTACGACCGCGGTCAATTCATCATGAACGAGCTCGGCGACAACCCAGGCATCACCAACGAGAAGAAGGTCTTCCGCGACTGCGCGTGGGTCGGCTCTGCACGGAGCAACCCCGACTTCCCGATGCTCAGCGTCGAGGACGGACTCATCCCCAACGAGACGCGTGTGAGCCTTCGCGTGGCACGTGCTTACGACAAGTACAGCGCCAACGTCATCGACACCGACAACGTGGACAACGCCAAGAACTTCTGGGATCCCCTCTACACCTTCTCCACCAGCGACGTGGCCACACGAAGCGAAGAGGTGGCGGTGCTCGAGGAGATGCTCGAGGAAATCAACGTGGTGCCCAACCCGTACTACGCCTACAGCCAGTACGAGACCAGCAAGCTGGACAACCGCGTGAAGATTGTGAACCTGCCTGAGGTGTGCACCGTGCGCATCTACAACCTCTCGGGCACCTTGGTTCGCACCTACTCCAAAGCCGACCCACTCACCTACGTCGATTGGGACCTCAAGAACGAAGCCAACGTGCCCATCGCTGGGGGCGTCTACATCATCCACATCGACGTGCCAGGCGTCGGTCAGGCCGTCCGGAAATGGTTCGGTGTGATGAGGCCCATTGATTTGGACAACTTCTAACTGTTGGACACCAGCTCTTGGTTCTCGACCAGCTTGGCGTAATGCCCGCCTCGGGCCATCAATTCGGCATGCTTTCCTTGTTCCACCACTTGTCCGGCTTCCATGACGCAAATGCGGTCGGCGCCCTTCACCGTGCTCAAGCGGTGGGCGATGACCACAGAGCTGCGACCTTGCATCAAAGCGTCCAACGCGGCCTGGACTTCGCGCTCAGAGGTGCTGTCCAAGGCGCTGGTGGCTTCGTCCAAAATCAACAAATCGGGGTCCTTCAAAATGGCCCGGGCGATGGCGATGCGTTGACGTTGCCCTCCTGAAAGCTGAACGCCGCGCTCGCCCACCAACGTGTCAAGGCCTTCGGGAAATTCTTGGATGAATTCCCACGCAAAGGCCTTTTTGGCGGCGTCCACCACTTCCTCTTCCGTCGCGTCAGGCCGGCCATAGCGGATGTTGCTCCTCAAGTCTCCCCCGAACAAAATCACCTCTTGCGGCACAAACGCCACGCGTTGGCGGTACCCGCGCAAGTCCATGGTGGCCACGTCCTCGTCGCCGACATTGAACGTGCCTTGGTCGGCCGCATGAAAACGCAGAAGCATGGCGGCCACCGTGCTCTTGCCAGCCCCGCTTGACCCGACCAGGGCAATCTGTTGCCCTGGTTCCACCCGCATCGAGAATCCTTGGAGCACGGGGACGTCCGGGCGCTGGGGGTAGTTGAAGTGAATGTCCTGCAACGCGATGGGCCGCCGAAGCGACACCGCCACGGGCTCTTGGTCCAAGTCGTGGACCTCGCGCTCTTGGTCCACGATGTCCATGACCGACTCAATGGCCCCGAGTCCCCGCTGAAGGGCGCTGAATTGGGCCGCCATGCCCCCGATGCTCCCTGCGACAAGTCCTGTCATGAGGAGGAAGGAAAAGAAGTGCTCGCTGGCCAATTCACCCTCTTGCATGAGGTCGGCCCCTTTGAAAATGACCAAGGTGATGGCCCCAAACAAAAACAGGATGATGAAGCTGGCGAAGGCCCCGCGCCAAAAGGCCCCCTTCATGGCCAGGGATTTGATGTCGCGGGCGTGCTTCCCGTATTTCCGACGCTCCATCCATTCGTTGGCGTAGCTCTTGACGCTCACAATCGCGGTGAGCACATCTTGCACGATCACGTTGGACGCGGCCACTTCGTCTTGTGTGCGCTTGGAGAGTTTCCGGATGAACC
>PBWG01000141.1 GCA_002729115.1 Crocinitomicaceae bacterium
CGCCACACGGGTGACTTTGGTCGGGTCGATGACGCCGGCCTCGAAGAGGTTTTCAAACACTTCTGTGCGGGCGTTGTAGCCGAAGTCGCCTTCGCCCTCGCGCACCGCGTTCACGACCACCGCGCCCTCGCCGCCGGCGTTGGCGACGATTTGACGCAAAGGCTCTTCGATGGCGCGAAGCACAATCTTGATGCCTGTGGTTTCGTCGACGTTCTCGCCTTCCAACTCACCGAGTTTCGAGGCGATGCGGATGTAGGCGGTGCCGCCTCCAGGCACGATGCCTTCTTCCACCGCAGCGCGGGTGGCGTGCAAAGCATCGTCCACGCGGTCCTTCTTCTCTTTCATCTCCACCTCGGTGGCTGCACCCACGTAGAGCACCGCCACACCGCCGGCCAGCTTGGCGAGGCGCTCTTGGAGCTTTTCGCGGTCGTAGTCCGACGTGGTGGTTTCGATTTGGGCTTTGATTTGACCCACGCGGGCTTCGATGGCGGCCTTGTCGCCGGCGCCGTTCACCACGGTGGTGTTGTCCTTGTCGATGGTGATTTTCTCCGCCGTGCCCAAATCGGCAATGGTGGTGTTCTCCAACTTCAAGCCAGTCTCTTCAGAAATCACCTGACCTCCTGTGAGGATGGCGATGTCCTGGAGCATGGCCTTGCGGCGATCGCCAAATCCAGGGGCCTTGACGGCCGCCACCTTGAGGGCGCCGCGGATTTTGTTGACCACAAGTGTGGCCAACGCCTCGCCGTCCACGTCTTCTGCGATGATCAACAACGGACGACCACCCTGTGCCGTTTGCTCGAGCACGGGCAAGAGGTCCTTCATGTTGGAGATCTTCTTGTCGTGGATCAAGATGAAGGGGTTCTCGAGCTCAGCTTCCATCTTGTCGGGGTTGGTCACGAAGTACGGAGAGAGGTATCCGCGGTCGAACTGCATGCCTTCCACCGTCTTCACTTCGGTCTCGGTGCCCTTGGCTTCCTCCACGGTGATGACGCCTTCGTTGCCCACCACTTTCATGGCCTCTGCGATCAACGACCCGATGGTCTTGTCGTTGTTGGCTGAAATGGTGCCGACTTGCTCGATCTTGCTGTTGTCGCTGCCCACTTCACGGCTGAGTTCGCGCAACCCAGACACGATGGCTTCCGCCGCCTTGTCCATGCCGCGCTTGAGGTCCATGGGGTTGGCGCCAGCCGCCACGTTGCGGAGGCCTTCGCCCACCAACGCCTGAGCCAACACGGTGGCTGTGGTGGTGCCGTCGCCAGCCACGTCGGCCGTCTTGCTGGCGACCTCCTTCACCATCTGGGCGCCCATGTTCTCCACGGGGTTCTCCAGCTCGATTTCCTTCGCCACGGACACGCCGTCCTTGGTGACCGATGGGGCGCCAAATTTCTTGTCGATGACCACGTTGCGGCCCTTGGGGCCCAAGGTCACCTTCACTGCATTCGCCAACGCATCCACGCCTGCCTTCAGGTGGGCCCGGGCGTCGCTGTCAAATTGAATGTCTTTTGCCATGATTTAGAATGTTCAGGGATTGGGGGTTCAGAGGATGGCCAAAATGTCGGCTTCCCGCATGATCATGTAGTCCTTGCCTTCGAACTGCAACTCGGTGCCCGAGTACTTGCCGTAAAGCACGGTGTCGCCCTCCTTCACTGTGGTGGGCTCGTCTTTCTTGCCTGGCCCCACAGCCACGACGGTGCCGCGCTGGGGCTTTTCCTTGGCCGAATCCGGAATGATGATTCCGCTTGCGGTCTTTTCTTCTGCGGCTGCGGGCTCGACGAGCACACGGTCAGCCAAAGGTCGAATGTTGACAGACATGTTATTGAATTGTTTGGGTTGTTCTGATTGAAGGTGCATGTGCACGCCGACCCAAGGGCGATTTCCGTGCCAATCGCCGCAGGGCCGCATGCCAATGACAAGGATGTCATGTTCTGGGTTCAAAGCACGACACCCTGTCAGCGGGTCTGACAGGGTGTCATTCTTGCGCCGGGTGGGCGCTTTCCGATGTCTCTGGAGGTCAATCCGTGGCCTCGATGGGCGCTGCCGTGGGGGCGAAGCTTTCGTCCACACCGACGTCCATCGAGCCGTTGCCGGCGAAGCTTCCCACGAGGATGCAGAGCACGAACAACGCCGCCGCCAAGTACCATGTGGCCTTCTCCAAGAAGTTGGTGGTGCGCTGCACGCCGCCGATTTGGCTTGCGCCCTGGAATCCGTTGGCAAGTCCTCCTCCCTTGGGGTTTTGGACCAAAATCACTGCCCCCAAGAGGAAGCACACAATCAAAATAACGACGGTCAAAAAAGTAGTCATGGTCTGAGATTCAAGTGTTGCGCAGCTTTTTGAGCTGGGCCGCAAAATAAACACTTTTTTCCGGGTATTTCAAAGCCAACAGCTTGTAAGCTTTGCGGGCACGGCCCATTTGGCCCTGCTGGGCGTAGAGTTTGGCCATCGTCTCGGTGACCAAACTCGGGTCTTCCACAAGCCCCTGCTTGGCCCAATCTTCCGTGGACTCCAAGGCGTCGCGGACTGGACCCATCTTGACGTCGCCCTTCGCAAGGAACGCGTCAATCAGCGCGGCGGCGCCACGTTCCGCGAGATCGTCTTGGCCAAACCCCGTCTCCCGCGCGCGCTGCTGCAGCCAACGTCCAAACAACGAGGTCGGGGCCGCTTGGCGGGTCACCTCGGGCACGGGAATGCCCTCTGGCACTTC
This sequence comes from Crocinitomicaceae bacterium, assembly GCA_002729115.1. Classification (GTDB taxonomy): domain Bacteria; phylum Bacteroidota; class Bacteroidia; order Flavobacteriales_D; family Sanyastnellaceae; genus UBA11663. The sequence goes on from PBWG01000141.1 coordinate 2,703, forward strand.
CTCCGTCTCCTCTGCGGTCCACTTGGACACTTCATGCTCCAGCGTGGACGCGATGGCGGCCACCATGGCGTCGCGGGCATGCCCCTCCAATTCCTCAGGGGCCTCCTCCTCAAGAACAGGCTCAGCCGCGATGTCTGCGGCAGGCTCCGGGACAGCGTCCACGTCGTGCCACACCAATTTGACGAGCTCTTCCTCAGACACCTCTGGGGCGGCAAGCACCTCTTGGTGAATGTGCTGGGCAGCTTCAACCAGGGCCGGCCCCATCAAAGCCTGGAACAACGCCCTGCGAGAGGGCACGTGCGCCCCGGCCGCCAGCAAGTCTTCGTTGCGGTTCAAATCCTCGGCCATGTGCGATGCCTTTGCCAACCAAAGCCGAAGAATACCGCTGTAGGGGTACCGCGCGACCAACGCGCGCAACGCAGGCACGTCGGAGGCGGTTGGTCCTTGCTTGACCCAGGTTTGAAATTGCGCCGCGTTCATCGAGAATCACCAATTTCCCAACGTGGCGTTGAACACATCCTGGGAGAGCAACTCCCCAAGCTCTTCGACAATCGCATCTTCTTGAGAAAAAACGTCCTGGTCGCTGGGCACGTCCACATAGCGCGTGAAGGAGCGCTCCATGGTCAGGGACGGATCGCGCTCGTTCACGTAATTCAACACGAGCTGGACCGACACGCGGTTGGCGCCGGCCGTTTCGTCGCCCTGAACATTGATGGGGCGCACTTCCCAAGACACCACTCGGGCGCTGAATTCCAACTCCCCGTCTTCCACCAAGCGCAGCGTGCTTTGACGCTGGACCCGGTCACGCAAGGCCTCGGACAAGGTCTGCGCAGCCGTGGCCGACACCAGCGGGTGGGCGGGCTCAAAATCCTGCACCGAGAACGTGGTGGCGCCTGAAGTTTGGGCGCCGTAGGGCGAGTAGATCCCGCATCCCTGCATTGCCGCCAGGAGCCAAGCCACCCACACAACGTGCAAAACCAAGCGATGGACAGGCCGGCTCATTTCAGGTCGTATTCCTTGATTTTCCGGTACAGCGTGCGCTCAGAAATGCCCAACTCCTCCGCCGCGTGCTTCCGCTTGTTGCGGTGCTTTTCCAACGCACGACGAATCAACTCCCGCTCGGAATCCTGCAAAGAAAGAACCGCCTCTTCCATCGGGACGTGATGCACGTCGTCGTCTGCAGGGTGCCCCGTGTATTCCGGCAGCGCAGGCAACCCAGCCATCGGCGTGCCGCCGTCTGGGGCCATGTCCTGCTTGAACACGCGTTGCACCAGCTCGGCTTCCTCTTGTCCCCCTTTCAGCCCGCCGTTTTTGATCATCGACAACACCAACTGCTTGAGGTCGTTCAAGTCCCCTTTCATGTCGAAGAGAACCTTGTACAAGATCTCCCGCTCGTTCATGTTGCTCGGGTCGTTGTCGGCATCTACCGCGCTCGGCAACCGGCTGCGGTGCGTTTCAGGCAGGTACCCAAGCAGCGTGTCTGCATCGATGCGTCGCACTGTCTCAAGGATGCTCATTTGCTCCGTCACATTTTTCAGTTGACGGATGTTTCCCGGCCATGGGTAGTTGCCCAAAATTTCCACGGCTTCCTCGTCCAAGCTCAGTGGGGGCATGCGGTATTGCTCGCTGAAGTCGGTGGTGAACTTGCGGAACAGCAAATGGATGTCGCCGGCGCGTTGGCGCAGCGGGGGAAGGTGGACCGGGACCTGGCTGAGGCGGTAATACAAATCTTCCCTGAAGCGTCCCCGGTCGATGGCTTCGTCGAAATCCACGTTGGTCGCGGCCACGACGCGGACGTCGGTTTTTTGGACCTTGGAAGACCCCACTTTCATGAATTCTCCAGTTTCCAGCACCCGAAGGAGTCGGACTTGGGTCGTCAGCGGCAATTCGGCCACCTCGTCCAGAAAGATGGTGCCCCCATTGGCTTCTTCGAAATAGCCCTTCCGCGTTTCAGTGGCCCCGGTGAAGGCGCCCTTTTCGTGGCCAAACAATTCCGAGTCGATCGTGCCTTCAGGGATGGCCCCGCAGTTCACGGCCACATAGGGACCGTGCTTCCGGGCGCTGAACTGGTGCACGATGCGCGGCATGACTTCCTTGCCTGTGCCGCTTTCGCCGAGCACAAGCACACTGATGTCGGTGGCCGCAACCTGGGCGGTTACGTTCAAGGCACGCTCCAGGGCAGGCGCGGTGCCCACAACCCCAAACCGGCGTTTCAACGACCCAACGTCCATGGCCTTCAGCTTTGGGCAGGTTCGTCGGTGACCTCCCCCATCAGCGTCACGGCGGAACAATCCGTGGTCCGCACGTTCACATATTGACCCGGATTCAAATCGCCTTTCGGGAAGACCACCACGGTGTTGTGGGTGGTGCGGCCGAAGAATTGGTCGTCCCGCTTCTTGCTTGTGCCCTCGATCAACACGCGATGCACCTGACCCACGAGCGCTTGGGTGCGCTCCTTGCCGTGGACCATTTGACGGGCAATGACTTCCTGCAAACGGGACCCTTTGAGCTCCTCGGGGATGTCGTCCTCGTATTTGCGCTCGGCCAACGTCTTGGGACGTTCGCTGTACTTGAACATGAAGGCCATGTCGTAGCGCACTTCGTCCATCAAAGACAGCGTGGCTTGGTGCTCCTCTTCTGTCTCGCCACAGAAACCCGTGATGATGTCAGTGCTGATCGCGCAATCGGGCATGATGCGGCGGATGGCGGCGATGCGGTCGAGGTACCATTCGCGGGTGTAGCCTCGGTTCATGCGCTTCAGCATGTCGCTGTGGCCGCTTTGCACTGGAAGGTGAATGTATTTGCAGATGTTGTCGTGGCGGGACATGGCGTGCAACACGTCGTCCGTCATGTCCTTAGGGTGGGACGTGCTGAACCGAACCCGAAGGTCGGGGTTGACCGCCGCCACGAGCTCCAGCAATTCAGCGAAGCGCACCACGGGTTGACCTTTGTCCTTCACCACCCCCTTGTTGTCGATGTTCCACTTGTAGGAGTCCACGTTTTGGCCCAACAGCGTCACTTCGCGGTAGCCCTGGTCAAACAACTCCTGAGCCTCCTGCACAATCGACTGCGGATCTCGGCTGCGCTCGCGACCGCGGGTGAACGGGACCACGCAGAACGAGCACATGTTGTCGCAGCCGCGCATGATGCTGATGAACGCGGTGACGCCGCCTTTGTCGAGGCGGACGGGGCTGATCTCCGCGTACGTCTCTTCACGCGACAACAGGACGTTGACGGCCTTTTGGCCGCCCTCCACTTGGTCCACCAAGTTGGGCAAGTCCCTGTAGGCGTCGGGGCCCACGACGAGGTCCACCAACTTCTCCTCCTCGAGCAACTTGTCGCGCAGGCGCTCGGCCATGCACCCCAAGACGCCCACCACAAGGCTGGGGTTCTTCCGCTTGTTGGCCTTGAAGTGGACCAGGCGGTTGCGCACCCGCTGCTCCGCATTGTCCCGGATGGCGCAGGTGTTCAGCAACACCAAATCAGCGTCGTCCGCTTCCCGGGTCGTTTGGAAACCCGCGTCGGCCAAGATGCTCGCCACGATTTCACTGTCGCTGAAATTCATTTGACAGCCGTAGCTCTCGAGGTACAATTTCCGCCCCGACGCGCCCGGCCCTTGGACCACAGTCGCTTCTCCTTGTCTCGTTTCCTCCAAGGGTTGATGTCCTTCTCGCATGGTGCAAATGTACACCACTGCCAAATTGTCACCCCTTTAGGGGTACCCTCAGGATGCGTGTTGTTTGGGGTCCCATGCGAACGATTCTCTCCGAAAGTTGTCTTTAATTTGCCCGCCCAAACCCACCTCCATGGCCAAAAACCTCGTCATTGTAGAGTCGCCCGCCAAGGCGAAAACCATTGAAGGCTACCTCGGCAAAGACTTCGTGGTGAAGTCGTCCATGGGGCACATTCGCGACTTGGCCAAGGGCAACGAAAGCGTCGACATCGAAAACGATTTCGCGCCGAAGTACGAGGTCAGCGCCTCCAGCAAAAAGGTGGTGACCGAGCTGAAATCTATGGCGAAAAAGGCCGAGATGGTGTGGCTCGCGACGGATGAGGACCGGGAAGGAGAGGCCATCAGCTGGCACCTCATGGAGGCGCTCGGATTGCAAGCAGAGCAGACCAAGCGCATCGTGTTTTCCGAGATCACCAAGCCCGCCATCCTGAAGGCCATTGAATCGCCACGGCAAGTGGACATCGATTTGGTGAACGCCCAGCAGGCGCGACGCATCTTGGACCGCCTTGTGGGATTCGACTTGAGCCCGGTGTTGTGGCGCAAGGTCAGGCCCAAATTGAGCGCGGGTCGGGTGCAAAGCGTGGGGGTTCGCATCATCGTGGACCGCGAGCGGGAAATTGACGCCCACACGGCTGAATCCACCTTCCGTATCGTGGGCCACTTTGGCACCGGCAAATCGGCGGTGAAGGCGACGTGCGACAAGACGTTCAAAACCGAGGAAGACGCGCAGGCCTTCTTGGCGGCTTGCCAAGGGGCCAGCCACACCGTCTCGTCCATCGAGACCAAGCCGTCCACGAAGAAACCGGCCGCGCCATTCACAACCTCCACCTTGCAGCAAGAAGCGTCCCGGAAGCTAGGCTTCAGCGTGTCGCGCACCATGGGGGTCGCGCAGCGTCTGTACGAGGCCGGTCGCATCACTTACATGCGTACCGACTCGACCAACTTGAGCGACTTGGCGCTTGAAGCCGCGGAGAAGCAAATCACCAAGACGTTTGGCGCCGAGTACGCTGAAACCCGCTCCTTTGCCTCCAAATCCAAGGGAGCGCAAGAAGCGCACGAAGCCATCCGACCCACCGATTTGTCCGCCGCGTCTGTGGATGCGTCGCGTGAGGAGCAGAGGTTGTATGACCTCATTTACAAGCGCACGTTGGCTTCCCAAATGGCCAACGCCAAGCTCGACAAGACGGTGGCCAAAATTTCCGTGTCCAGCCGCGAGGAATGGTTCGTCGCACGAGGCGAGGTCATCACCTTCGAAGGCTTCTTGAAGTTGTACCTGGAAGGCACCGACGACGAAGATGGGGTGGACGAAACGACCAAGGACATGCTTCCTGCCATGACCGAAGGTCAGGACTTGACCCGTGACGCCATTGTTGCCACACAGCGGTTCAGCAAGCACCCCCCGCGTTACACGGAAGCAAGTTTGGTGAAGCGCCTCGAGGAATTGGGCATTGGCCGACCTTCCACCTACGCCTCCACCATCGACGTCATGCAAAAGCGCGGCTACGTGTTGAAAGAGGACCGCGACGGGGTCAAGCGGGAATACCGCGTGCTGACCTTGAACGGCGAAGGACTCCAAGCCGCTTCAGAAGAAGAAAACGCGGGTCAAGAACGCGGCAAGCTCTTCCCCACCGACATCGGACTGGTGGTGAACGACTTCTTGCTCGAGCACTTCCCCAACATCCTCGACTACAACTTCACGGCAGACGTGGAGACTGAATTCGACGTCATCGCGCAAGGCCAACTGGACTGGCGCGCCATGCTCAAGCGCTTCTACCAACCTTTCAAGGTGACTGTGGAAGACACCATGGAAAACGCCGAACGGGCCTCTGGCGAGCGCATCCTTGGCGTCCACCCTGAATCCGGGGCGCAAATCCTGTGTCGCATTGGCCGCTACGGCCCCATGGCCCAGATCGGCGGCCCAGACGACGAGGAAAAACAATTTGCCTCACTTCTGCCCGGCCAAAGCATCGAGACCCTCACTCTGGAGGAAGCCCTGGACCTGTTCAAGCTGCCTCGCACCTTGGGCGAACACGACGGCAAGAAAGTGACGGCGGCCATCGGTCGGTTTGGCCCCTACGTGCGCTACGACGGCAAGTTTGTGTCGCTGAAAGCGGCCGAAGGAGACGACCCTTACACCGTCACGTTGGAGCGTGCGATGGAGTTGATCCAAGCCAAGTTGGAGGCCGACGCCAAAGCCTTGATCAAGGTGTTTGAGGAAGACGACACCGTCCGGGTGCTCAACGGACGTTACGGCCCTTACATCAAGGCTGGACGCGTCAACGCGACCATTCCCAAGGACGAAGAACCCAGCGGAGTGACCTGGGAGCGCGCCCAGGAATTGATCGAAGAGGCCAAGAAGCGCCCCAAGCGCGGCCGCCGCAAGAAATCCTGACACCCACGCCAGGCTGCATTCACATCCCATTGTGAATGCTTGACACAGAGGTCCTGCAGTCATGGCCGTTCAAGAGAGACCTTGCAGCACCATGCAAGACGGCTTTCTCGACGTGTTCGAGCCGGTCAATGTTCCCGACTTCTCCAATGCCGAGGGGGTGGCGCGCATTGCCGATCGAATCGAAGCACACAGGTTTGACGCCCGCCCCATGCTCGAGGGCGCGAGGGTGGCCATCTTCGGCGTCAACGACGGACGCAGATCCGGAGACAACGAAGGTTGCGCTGCTGCGCCCGACGCCATTCGAGAATGGTTTTACCAACTTGTCCCACACAGTGCTTGGAAGCCCACGGTTGACTTGGGCAACATCCGAGCTGGGGCTGAAGAGGCGGACACTTACGCCGCTGTGCATTCCGTCGTCGCGGAATTGGTTCAAATGGGCATCGTCCCCATCGTCTTGGGAGGCGGGCACGACTTGACCATCCCCCTCTACCGCGCGCTCGAGTCCGTCGGGCGCCCCATGAATGTGGTCACCGTCGATCCTCGCCTTGACTTCGGAGGAGACCCGGAGGTGGTCAGCGCCCGAAACTTCATGAACGAGGTGGTGATGCACGAGCCCAATTACCTGTTTGACTACAGCAACCTGGGTCACCAAGGCTACCTCACGGATCCGGACACGCTGGAACTCCTGGAGCGGCTGCAATTCGAAGCCACCCGACTCGGCAGCATGCTTCACCACATGCCGTCGGTGGAACCCACGGTGCGCAACGCCGACCTCGTCAGCATTGACATGGCGTCGGTTCGTGCGGGCGATCACCCGGCCTCAAGCCACGCAGGACCCAATGGAATGACCGCTGAGCACCTCTGTCAACTGGCGCGGTACGTCGGCATGAGTGACCGGTTGCTCGCCCTCGGATTTTTCGAGCACAACCCCGACTTGGACGACCGCAGCCGCGGGGCCCAACTGGTGGCGCAAGGCGTCTGGCACGCTTTGGACGGCGTGTTCAACCAAAAAGGCGACCACCCCAAATCCTCCACAGAGGATTACTTGCGCTACGTCGTGGACCTTCCAGGCAAGGCCCATGAAATCGTGTTCTACAAGAGCCCCAAGAGCGATCGGTGGTGGATGGACGTCCCGGTGCCGTCAACAGGAAAAAATCGCGTCCCTGGCAGCCTGCTCACCCCGTGCTCGTACGAAGAGTACGTCGAAGCGTCCAACGGTAACCTTCCCGACCGATGGTGGCGAACCTATCAAAAGCTGGCATGACCATGGTCTTGACATCGCTCTTGCGCACGCAGCGCAACGCCTGGAAGGCGCACTCGCATTGGGAAAATCCCTATATTAGCGAACCTCCACACTGTCGTGTGATAGCGCAACCTGCTGAAAATCAAAGGAATAACATGATTCGCAACCTTGCAGTCGTCATGGCTTTTGCCCTGCTCTTCACCGTGCAGGCCTCGGCCCAACAGGATCCGCAGTTGACCCAGTGGTTCAACGACCCCGCCGCCTTCAACATTGGTGCGGCAGGTGAAACCGAATTGACCCACGTCAACGCCTGGTACCGCAACCAATGGATGGGCGTCAACGGCGCTCCCGTGACCACCATGTTGAACCTGCACACCAAAGTGGACTTCGTTCCTGGAGCGCTCGGCGTTCAGTTGTACCAGGACGAAATCGGCCAGGAAAGCAACACCATGGTCAAGTTGGGTTACGCGTACCACTTGTCTCCTTTGAGCAACGGCGCCCACGTTGGCATTGGACTGAACGTGTCCCTGTTCAGCAAGAGCTTTGATGCGAACTGGATTGCCGTGGACGGCGTGGCCAACGACCCTGCCATTCCAGACGGAGGCGCATCGGGCACGTCGACCGACGTGGACTTCGGCATCTTCATGCGGAAAGGCAAAGAATACTACGCCGGCATCTCCGCCACCCACTTGGCTGAAGTTCAGATGTCTTCGTTGAGCATTGTGCCCACACGTCACTACTACTTCATGGGTGGATACAACTACCCCTTGAGTGGAGATGACTTGGTGTTGCGCTCCAACGTGCTGGCCAAAACCGACCTGAATGCCACTGCGATTGACCTGAATGTCAATGTGCTTTACAACGACTTCGTTTGGGGCGGCTTGAGCTACCGGCACGGCGACGCCATTGCCCCCATGGCCGGCATCCAGCACAGCGTGTCCAAAAAGGAAGGCATCACTGAGAGCACCCAAGTGTTCAAATTGGGCTACTCCTTCGACGCAACCACGAGCGAACTCCGCACGTACAGCACAGGGTCCCATGAATTGTTCTTGTCGTACTGCTTCAAGTTCATCACGACCCCTGTCATCAACAAATACGCCAACCCACGCTTCTTGTAAGGACACACGAAACCATGTCCTTGAAGCGTTGTTGTCTTCCTAACCTCTGCAAGAAATACAATCCATGAAAAAGCTCCTGATGATCCTGTTGGCACCCGTCATGTTGTCGGCGTGCTACATGGGGCCCCAGGGCGAATTGGTCGGCGTTCAAAAGCGCCAATACTGGGACCAATCGAACCCCTACGGGATGAATTACATCCACTTCGGCTCCTACACCATGGGACCGAGTGACCAAGATGTCCCCTTCGCCTTGAACACGCGCTCCAAGACGGTGACCATTCCTCCGTTCTACATGGACGTGCACGAAATCTCCAACAACGAATACCGGCAGTTCGTCCACTACGTGCGAGACTCGCTGTTTCTCCAGACGTTGGCAGACAACGACGACGACCGCTACTTCGTGGCTGAAAACGCCAAGGGCCAAGAACTCGACCGCTTCATTGACAAGGGCTTCTTGCTCAACTGGGAAGAGCCCGTGGATTGGGAAGATGAAGACGTGTTCGATTTGTTGTACGACGAGTTCTACCTCCAAGGGTCAGACCAATTCTACAACCGCCGTGAACTGGACACGCGGAAACTCAACTACCGCTACTACTGGGTGAACTTGGACGCCGCTGCCCAAAAGAGCGGCCGCGACGAGGAATACGGGCAGGTGAACGAGCTCAACCAGCTCCACTCGACCCGCCGTCACAGCGACCGTGCCCAATTTGTCGTGGAAGAGATCATCAACATCTACCCCGACACCTTGGTGTGGATCCACGACGCGACGTATGCGTACAACGAGCCATACGCGGAGATGTACTTCTGGCACCCCGCCTTCGACGACTACCCGGTGGTGGGCGTGACCTGGGGACAAGCCAAGGCGTTCAACGCTTGGAGGACCCAAATCATGAACGAGTGGAAGCAGAAGAACAACGAGACGTTCGTGCAGCGCTTCCGCCTCCCTTCTGAGGCAGAGTGGGAATACGCCGCCCGTGGAGGTCGCAACCTCGCGCCGTTCCCATGGGGTGGCCCGTACGCGCGGAACCCCCAAGGCTGTGTCTTGGCCAACTTCAAACCCATGCGTGGGGACTACGTGGAGGACGCCAACGCCTACACTGCACCTGTGGAATCCTACAGCCCCAACGATTACGGGTTGTACAACATGAGTGGCAACGTGGCGGAGTGGACCAACACCGCCTTCGACGAGACCGTGTACGACTTCTCGTGGGATTTGGCGCCAGAATACGCGTACCACGCCAAGGTGGACGACCCTCCTGCCCTCAAGCGGAAGGTGATTCGCGGCGGCTCATGGAAAGACATCGGATACTACTGCCAGACTGGAACCCGCGCCTTTGAGTACAGCGACACCGCGAAAGCTTACATCGGCTTCCGCTCCGTCATGTCGTACCTCGGACGTGGCAAATCAGGCTTGCCTGAAGAATGGAATTGACCTCTTGTGCGTCCTGAAACCGCGCACTTCACAACAAACACAACCTGCACAGCGTTAAGCTGACATTGAAACCAACCCAAAAACCGCAACCATGAAACCAGGAAGCAAGCAGTGGAAAAACTTTATGGCCAAGCTCTACGGATGGGGCGCCGCCATCGTGATCATCGGAGCCCTCTTCAAAATCCAACACTGGGAAGGCGCTTCCTTGATGCTGATTTTGGGCTTGGGCACAGAAGCCTTCATCTTCTTCATGTCTGCGTTCGAAAAGCCGCACGAAGAACCCGATTGGTCGTTGGTTTACCCACAGCTCGCCACTGGCGAAGGGGCTGAAAAGACCCCCACCCAACAGTTGGACAACATGTTGGCCGACGCCAACATCGACGCCACCATAATTGAGAAGTTGGGCGACGGCATGCGCCACTTGGGTGAGCAGGCCACCAAAATGGGTGAAGTGGCAGACGCTTCCG
>PBWG01000142.1 GCA_002729115.1 Crocinitomicaceae bacterium
AGCGGCCAGGAGGCCATGGAGCCTTGTTGCCGCTGTTGGAAGAAGTGGGCACGCCCATGTTTGTTATTCGCAACATCGACAATGCCCCGTCTCCTGATCTCACAGCGTTGCGGGAGCTGTGGACCAAGGCTTTGGTTGCGGAGGCCCGAGCCTGGGCGGTGCAGCGTGATGCCGTGCAGCGTGATTTGGCGTCTAACCCCGAGCGCGCTGCGGCGTGGCTTCAAGCCCAAGGTGTGACGTCTGACGCAGGCGACGTCGCAGGACTCGAAACGAACTTGGCCAGGCCCTTGCGGTTGGTGGGCGTCGTGCGCAACGAAGGGCAGCCCGGAGGCGGCCCCTTTTGGGTGCGCGTGGCGTCCGGCATCGATGCGGGCTCGATCCGGCCCCAAATCGTGGAGGCCGTGGAGTTTGACGAGGACAACCAAGACGTGCTCGCACAGGCCACGCACTTCAATCCAGTCGACATGGTGTGTGTGGTGAAGCCGGGTCAGCCTTTGGCCCCCTACGTGGACGAGAGCCGATACCTGCTTGCGGAAAAGAAGGTGATGGGGGAGAGCGCCAAGGTGCTGGAGCATCCGGGGCTTTGGAACGGCGGGATGTCGGGATGGTTGACCCGCTTTGTGGAGATTCCAGCTGCGTGTTTTCAGCCGGTGAAGACGGTGATGGATTTGGTGGGAAGAACATGACGGGACACACAAAAGCGGCCCGGACAAAATGTCCAGGCCGCTCGGATTCAATGTCGTTCTAGGGGCGGGGGATCAACGCTTCAAGACAGTTACGTTCTTGATTTGGTCACCCTGGATGATGCGCAAGGCGTAGTAGCCGGCGCCATCGATGTCGCGGGTGTCGAAGCTGATGTTGCCTTCAGCGTCCTTCACGATCACCGTCTCGGTGCGGATGATGTTCCCAGAGAAGTCGAGCAACTGGACAGTCGCAGGTCCCTTGGGAGCGTTCTCCATGCGGACGTTGATGCGGTCGTTGAAGGGGTTGGGGAAGGTGGTGATCGCCGCTTCGTCGAGGTCGGCGTTCTCTCCGACGTGAGACTCCTTGATGTAGGAGGTGAAGTCGAGGTTGAAATCCATGTCCACACCGTTCAACTTGCACTCGCCTACGTTGGCTTGGGTGTTGCGCTTGATCGCGAATTGAGAGTCAGAACCAAGCTTCACAGAGAAGGTCAAGGTCTCGCCGGCAGTCACTTCCGCGTTGACAGGCAATGTGATGGCGTCCTTCACAATGTTGGTGCGGTCGAGTTTGTTGTTGATCAACACGTCACCTTCTTCGTTTTCCACGCGGATGCGTCCTTCGAACTCAGAAGTGTAGTGCGCGAGGTTCAAGGCCAAAGAAGTCATGGTGCCATTGGCGCACGCGGTGTACGACTGGGAGATGGTGTGTCCAGGAGCGGTCAACTTCACCTTGCCATCAGACAAACCGGTGCTGGTCTTGCACTCGTTTTCCAAGGCACGCGTCTCAGGCGTGTCGCTGTTGCGGTTGGCGTACTCAGACTCCACGTACTGCGTGTTGTCGGTGTTGAAGCCGAATTTTGCAGTGAGGGTGCCGCGCACAGGCTCGCCATCGAACCACATGCTGCCCATGCCAGTCAACTGGTAGCGCAAAGACATGTGTCCTCCCGCAGGGGCGGTCAATTGAAGGGCGTACGTGTGGCCTTGCTCAACGTCAGCCATCAAGTTCAGTTGCACAGTTTCGTTGACGATGTTGCGGTGCGTGAAACGGGTGTCGTCAATGACTTCACCGTGGTTGTTCACGATCTCCGCGAGGTACCACACGTCTTCAGTCACACCTTTGAGGGAGACTTCGACTGCGGACAATGTTCCGCTGGTGCAAGCGGTGAACTCTTGGGTCATCACGTTGCCTTCGAAGTCCAAAGTGCGGTTCTGACGGGTGTTTTCTTGAACGCAGTCAAAAGCTGAGTCGGCGTTCGGGGTGATCAAAGCGGCTTCCTGAGCGAAGAGGTTGCCGGTGCAAAGTGCTGCAGCTGCAGCGAGGGGGTAAATAAACTTGTTCATCGTTGAAGAGATGAGAGGGTTGAAGATTTGACCCCTGTTACGCCCCCGTTTCAAAAACGGTTACATCTCTGGGCAACTTTTTACCCGATTCTCAGCAACGACGCGCCTTGCAGGCCCTCTTTTTTTTCATCGTTGGTCGCCACAACCACGGTTGAAAGCGCTTGAACGGCCGTCATTTGGGCTTTCATCCACTGGATTCCGACCTCGTCCAAGTTGCTTGCAGGCTCGTCCAGGAGCACCGCGTCGGCCACTGTGCCCAAGGCCAGGGCCAGCATCAAGCGCTGCTGTTGTCCCGAGCTCCATTGCGACACCGGCAGGCTGGGGTCCACGCGCAGCCCGGACGTTTGGACCAAGGCGGCCCAGTGCAGGGCCCCACGCCGGGGCGTGCGGTACACGCCGTGGAACGACATGGCTTCGTCGAGGGTGAGGTGGCCAGGCAGGCTCAGCCAAGGGGCGGCGACGCTGCAGCGCGTCATCCAAGCTTCGACCGACACCTCGCCGTCGGCTGCATGAAAGGACAACGTTCCAGAAGTGGGGGCCAGTTGGCCAGCCAGCATGCGGAGGGTGGAGCTTTTGCCTTGGCCGTTCGCCCCGACCACAGTGGTGGCGCCCTGAACGGTCCAAGAAGCGTCTTCCCAAATCAAGCGCCGTCCCCGCCGAAGTTCCAAGTCGGTGGCATGAAAGGACGCAAGGGGAGACGGGCTGGACATGCTCAGAAGGGGCCGCGGATGATGCCTTTGTCGGATTGACGGATGAACGACAACACCGTGTCCTTGTCGTCGGAAGTCGGCAGCTCGAGCTCGGCAGCCTTGACCGCTTGGGTCATGTTGTTGTTCAGGACGTACAACGTGCGGTAGATGTCCTCGATGTTTTGGATGCGGTCGATGTCAAATCCACGACGGCGCAATCCGATGCCGTTGATGCCGATGTAGCTCAAGGGCTCGCGCGCAGCCTTGATGTATGGCGGGACGTTCTTCCGCACCAGCGACCCGCCAGCGATGAAGGCGTGCTTGCCAATGCGCACAAATTGCTGGATTCCCACCATGCCTTCGATGATGACGTGGTCTTCGATGACCACGTGGCCGGCGACGTTGCACGAGTTGGCCAAAATCACATGGTCGCCCACTTGCACGTCGTGCGCAATGTGGACGTAGGCCATGATCAGGCAATCGCTGCCCACGCGCGTCACCATCTTGTCGGTGGTGGCTTTGTGGATGGTCACGCATTCACGGATGCTCGTGCGCGCCCCGATTTCCACGGTGGTGGGTTCTCCTTTGTATTTGAGGTCTTGAGAGTCCGCCCCAATCACGCAGCCGGGGAACAGCTTGCACTCCTCGCCAATCGTGGTGTCGCCCAGCACGGTGGCGTGGGGTCCAATCCATGCGCCCGCGCCCACCGTCACGTTGGGTCCGATGAAGGCGAACGGCGCCACCTCGACGTTGGCCCCAATCTGGGCCTGCGGATCGACGTGCGCGAGGGGGGAGATGTTGGCGGTCTCGTGGATCATGGTTCAGTCATGGGGTGCGCGGTCACGGACGACTTGGGCGAGCATCTCGGCTTCAGAGACGAGCGCCCCGCGCACGTACGCGCGTCCTTTCATGTTCACCAACCCGCGCCGGATGGGCGACATCAAGGTCAAGTGGAACACGACGGAATCGCCTGGGAGCACCTTCTGCTTGAATTTGACCCCGTCAATTTTCATGAAGTAAGTAGAGTAGTTCTCAGGGTCCTCCACCGTGGACAATGCGAAAATGCCGCCCACTTGCGCCATGGCCTCCACCTGCAACACGCCCGGCATCACCGGGTTGTTGGGGAAGTGGCCTTGGAAAAACGGCTCGTTCATCGTGACATTCTTGACGCCTGTGATGCTGCGGTCGTCCATGTCCATGATGCGGTCCACCAGCAAGAAGGGATAGCGGTGGGGCAGCGTGGCTGAGATTTCGTTGATGTCCATCAGCGACGGACGGTCGAGCCTGAAGTCCGGCAAGTCCTCCTGCGCCTTGATGGCTTTGGCCAGGACCTTGGCGAACTCGACGTTGGCGGCATGGCCAGGACGCGCGGCCAGCACGTGTCCTTGGATGAAGCGTCCCGTCAAGGCCAAATCCCCCACGATGTCCAACAGCTTGTGACGCGCGGGTTCGTTCGGGAACCGCAAGTCAGACGGGTTCAGCACGCCGGGCTTGTCGGCGGTGCCGGCCAGGGCTTCGTGGCCCAGGGCCTTGGCGATGCTTGAGACTTCCTCGTGGCTGTACGCGCGCTCGGCAAGCACCACGGCGTTGTCGATGTCTCCGCCCTTGATGAGTCCTTGCTCGGCGAGGGCGGCCACTTCTTTCAAGAACACGAACGTGCGGCAAGGCGCGATGTGCTCGTTGAATTCGGCCAGCGACTCCATGCGCGCATGCTGCGTGCCGAGGATGGGGCTGTTGTAGTCCACCATGACGGTGGCCTTAAATTCATCTTCTTCCAGGGGCACGACCATCATTTCGACGCCGTCCTCGCCTTTGAGGCTGAGGTTGCGACGCACCTTGAAGAATTTCCGGTCGGCGTCCTGGGCCACGGTGCCCGCGCCGGCGATCGCTTCCATGAAGGGTTGGGCCGACCCGTCGAGGATGGGCACTTCCGGGCCATTGATGCACAGACGGGCGTTGTCCACGCCCGAGGCGTACAATGCCGCGAGCACGTGCTCCGTGGTGTAAATCTGGGCCTCGCCCGCTTGGAGCGTGGTGCCGCGTCGCGTCTCGTGCACGTTGGCGACAAGCGCAGGGATTTCGGGGGCGCCTTCCAAGTCGGTCCGCACGAACACGTATCCGGTGTTGGCCTCCGCGGGCTCGATAAGCAGGGTGGACGTCACGCCGGTGTGCAGCCCGATGCCTTGGAGCTCGAAGGAGGCGCCCAAGGTGTGTTGTTGATTCGACGAAATCATGGCTGCAAACCTACGTCAGCGCGTCGGATGCTGCGGGGCTTGAAGCGCATTTTCAATGGCCTCCAGCCTTTCTGTCAGGGGCATGCGGACCAAACGGCGCAGCGCAATCTGGAACGTCTGGAATTGCTTGACCGGCACTGCGGGGTTGCCTTGGTAGGTCAGGCCCTCTTGGATGAGGCTGGCGCTGACGCCCGACTTGGCGGCGATTTTGCTGCCGTCGGCGATGGTCAAGTGTCCACCGATCCCGACTTGACCGCCAATCATGCAGCGGGCCCCGACGGTGGTGGAGCCGGCGATGCCGGTCTGGGCGGCGATGACGGTGGCCTCCCCAATCACCACGTTGTGGGCAATCTGAATGAGGTTGTCCAGCTTGCACCCCTTCTTGAGGACGGTGCTGCCGAGGGTCGCCCGGTCGATGGTGGTGTGCGCGCCGATGTCGCAGTGGTCTTCCACAATGACGTTCCCCGTTTGAGGCACCTTGGCGTAGCTGCCGTCGTCTTTGGGTGCAAACCCAAATCCGTCCGACCCCACCACGGCCCCCGCTTGGAGCGTGCAGGATTGTCCCACCACGCAGCGGTCGAGCACGCGCACGCCGCTGTGCAGGACGGTGTCGTCGCCGATGCGGGCGTCGCGGGACACATGAACGTGGGCGTGCAGTTCCACGCGGTCGCCGATCACGGCACCGTGCTCCACCACCACGCCTGGGCCGATGTAACAGCCCTCGCCCACCACCGCGTGGTCGTCTACTGTGGCGGTGGGGTGAACGCCCTCCTTGCGTTTGAGGATGGCGTCGTAGGCTTCAAGCAACCTGGCGAAGGCGCGGTAGGGGTCCTCCACCTTGAGCAAGGTGAGGTCCGCCGGCAAGGCGGCAGAGGGGGCGAAGTCGCTGGCCACGATGACCACGCTGGCCTTCGTGCTGTAGATGTGCTTCTCGTACTCGGGGTTGGCGAGGAAGGAGACGGAACCTGGCCCTGCGGATTCGATTTTGGCCAAACGGCGCACCCTCACCTCCGGGTTTCCGGCCACGCTTCCGCCCAACAGGACGGCCAATTCAGATGCGGTTTGCTCCACAGGGGTTGGTTTCAGTTTTGTCCAGCTTCTTCCATAGAACGCACAAAGCGCGCCCAAGTTGCCTCGAAGGTGGATTTTTCGAGCATGACAGGCCATTTGGCCTTGCCCCATCCGTACCAGGCGACGTCCACCACTTGGTCCGCGACGTTCTTCTTGTCGTGGGTCATGTGAGACCAAAGCGACTCGGCGTCAGGCCATTGCGCCAGGGGCGTGTTGGGCAGGGGCACGTGGGTCTCGAGCCATCGATCCAAAAACAGGCAGGCCTCGGGCGCGCGGTCCATGGCTTGGAACAGCACGAACCTCAACCCCAAGGCCACCGCTTCGCCGTGCAGCCAAGGATGGGCTGTCCTCCCGAAATGGGCTTCGACGGCGTGGCCGACGGTGTGCCCCAAGTTGAGCTGGGCGCGGGCGCCGCGTTCGTGCAAATCGGCATCGACCACGGCAATCTTGGATTGGGCCGACTTCTCGAGTTTCGTGGTCCAAGCCTCCAGGGCGTCAGGCGATGTGTCCCACGCGGGCCAACTTTCGAGGTGCACCTGGCCCAAGTGGGCGTGGAGCATGGCGTGTTTGGCGACTTCGGCGAGGCCTGCCCGTCGTTCGCGGTCGGGCAAAGTGACGAGCCACCGTGCGTCGAGGTGCACGAATTCCGGAAGGGTGAAGGTGCCCAGCTGGTTCTTGGACCCGCGCCAGTTGATGCCGGTTTTGCCGCCCCAGGCGGCGTCGACCATGGCCAGGGTGGTTGTGGGCATGTGCGCCACACGAAGCCCACGCTTCCAAACAGCGGCGGCCAACCCCACGGCGTCGCTCAAAGCGCCTCCCCCACAGGTCAGCACCAAGGAGGACCGGGTGAGGCCGTGCGCCTGAAACGTGTCGAAGAGGTGGGGCATCGCGTCCCAGCACTTCAAGGCTTCTCCGCCATTCAGTTCGAGAACGTCCCAACGGCCAGGGCACGCTCCGTCCAACGCGCCGGCGTACTCCGCAAGCACCTCAGGCGCCAGGCCAGATTCACGCACCCACAACACGCGGTCGGCGTCTGCAGGGAGAAGCTGG
>PBWG01000143.1 GCA_002729115.1 Crocinitomicaceae bacterium
CTCCTCCTCCTCCTCCTCCTCCTCCTCCTCCTCCTCCTCCCGCTTCGCTGGTGGCCCTGCTGGTAGTCCTGCTGGTGGCCCTGCTGGGGGGCCAGCTGGTGGTCCTGCTGGGGGGCCAGCTGGTGGTTCTGCTTGGGGGCCGGCTGGCAGTCCTGCTGGTAATCCTGCTGGTGGTCCTACTGGGGGGCCAGCTGGTGGTCCTGCTGGTAGTCCTGCTGATGGTCTTGGCGGTGGTCCCACGGGTGGCCCCGCTGTGGGCCCTAGTAGTGGTGCCGCTTTATCCCTTTCCTCCTCCTCCTCCTCCTCCTCTTCCTGCTCTGCGGGTGAACCTGCTCCAATCGCGACGGACTCGGGGCATCACCTGAACTGCGGTGGGACACTCTCCTTTAGCGCTGAGACGGCCAAACAGCCAAGCTATTGTCAGGTCTGCCGATCTGAGACACTGATGCTGGTGATCAGCTGCTCCAAATGCAAATATGGGGTCTGCTACAAGTGCGCCATCGAAGACGACAACATACAAACATTGATCCGACAGCTGAGACTCGAGCATATGCATCAGAGTCTCACGCAAGGCGCGCGACAGGAGCCCATACTTCGGTTGGTCCACTCAGGTAGCGGAACCACCGCAGAAGACCCGATAATTCTCAAGAAGCAGCGGATATCATTGGAGCGCGGCGACCTGGCCTTGCTGTGTGGGATATGCGAGTCAGAACCCGAACGTGTCAAGTGGTCACTGCCAAACGCAGACTTTGACACCCAAATTGCACTCCTCGAAGCAGCGTCCTTATCCAAGCCAGACGGCTCCACGCCTGGCGAATGGCTACAGATGGACAAAATACACCGCCTCCACGCATGCGGATCAGCACTCGCTGGCCAGCAATCGAATGACACACCTTTCAAGATATACACTGACGGTGGAGCTCGCGATGGTGATGCCGGTAAGGAGGCCGGTGCGGGACTTGCCCTGGTAGCCCCAGGTGGAGAGCTGGTCTTCACCCTGTCTCACTATATCGGTAAAGGCACCAACAATGAGGCAGAATACCATGCCGTCATCGACGCTCTTACACTCGTCACCGCCTGCCCGTGGATACGCCACCTGGAAATACACACAGACAGCCAGCTGGTCCAGAGACAAGTACAAGGGGGGGCTGACTGCAATGCAAGCACACTCAAACCCCTATGCGCCAAGGTGCGAGGGCGCATCAAGACACTGCGAGACCAGCGGTTATCCTCCCCCTGCTCAATCGCTATCCGCAAAGTCAAAGGCCACAGCGACAACCTCTTCAACAACGTCGCTGATTACCTGGCCACTCGAGCCCTAACGGAGGGTGTCAATCAGAGAGAAATTATGCACCCGCCCCGGCATAAGTCAGTGCGAATCACGCAGTTCTACAAGCTATCCAGAGCCAACGGACGATTGACAGCAGCCTGTACCCTGGCCGGTCAGACAGACACATACCACTCCATCAGCAGGAAAGATGGCATCAAGAAATTCCTGAACCTTGTGGAACGTGAATGCATGCTGAAGCTCGATCAAGATACAGTGGGCATGTTCGACTTACAGGGTCTTGCCATGTGCATCCCGGCGAGCAACAAGGCCACACACGGGAACCTAGCTGCAGAAGCTGTCGCAAGAGTAGAGTCTCAGCCGTGCACAGTATGCAATTGGGCCCTCAAGCCGTGGGCACGTAGGGTTGGAAAAACACGCTACCAGCAACTCGTACAGCGTGCCCAGAAGATTCAGGTGGACGACTGCGAAATACTGCAACAATTCGCATGCGGCAAGCACACTGAAATATGCACGAACTGCTGCAAGAAGATCCATCTGACAATGCTCGAAATCGAATCCCTGAAGTCCACCAAAGCAGGACCAGCTACACTCGCTAACCTGACCAGACGGGTGGAACTGGCTCCGAACCAAATTCAATCCAGCCCACAGGAAGAGAAGACAATAGCGATGTCGGATGCGGATGACGCGAGTCTGGCGGCTGATAACGCCGCCGACGTCACAAACGCAGGCGATGCCGAAAGCGTCAGTGAGGACGCATGCGACTTCAATGAGCTACCGCACGGAAGTCATCTCGGTATCGGTCTGACATACGATGCGAAGGAGAAGCTACTTTGGGAGATGGTAGTCGGTACCAGGACTACTCCCAACCTCGCGGAAGCAGCGATGACCTCAATCGAGATGATCCCTTCTGGGGTGACTCTACGCAACAAGCTCAAGAAAACCATGACAGCCCTCCTTAAAAAAGCGACGGGAGAGTCTTACGCCCACCGGGCGCTGGCCTTGAAGATGATTGAACTATTCGCGCCTTATGTGATGCGAACGCGAGTCCAGAGCAAATCGGGACGTGCAGACCAACAAACGACAGGGATACGAGGCATGCTGCTCCGCCGTCTTGACTTATGGAAGAACCGGCAATACGCGACGCTACACAGCGAGTATGAGCGTGATGCGGAGATCTGCCTGCGCAGGCGAGCACACATGAAGGTTGTCACCGAAAATGCGACAGCGGAAACACGGCGCATACGGGCCAACGCCGCATGCGTGAAGCTCCTGAAAGCTGCAAAAGTGTCACGCGCATTCGCGGCTCTTCACCCTGCAACAGTGGTGAACCATTCGGAGGGCAATGAAGCATTCCTGCGTGCCAAGTTCAGCTCGTCCCCAGGAGACGCAGATGCTGACAGCAACCTCATGCCTGACAACACCCACACGATCGACCCGGACTCAGATGAGGTCCGTATCAAGTTCGAGCCAGAGCTTATCCATAAAGCTCTGATCAGAACGAAGCGTGGCAAGGCACCAGGAGTTGACGGCTGGCGCGCAGACTGGTTCCGCACGCTATGCAAGGCGAACGCCTCGGATCTCACGAGCGATGGCAATTCCTGGTTCAACGACAAAGACGAGCTGCTAACTAGCCTCACTTGCTTTTGTGATTTCGTCATGAATGGCGACTTTGACGACCATGGTCACATCTCCATCCGCGGACACCAGGTCCCAGTCAGGGACACATCGGCATTCCTGCGCCGGAGCAGGCTGATAGCGCTCGCAAAGAAAAGCCACTCGGAAACCTCACCCAACATTCGGCCCATAGCCATTGGGAGCATATTTCGCCGACTAGCGTGCAAGGTGACTCAAATGCAGATCAAGGACCGTGCAGCCGTAGCGCTATACCCGAAACAGTTAGCCAATGGTGTCACACGCGGGCCAGAACTGGCAGCTCTGACAGTCCGAACAGCGCACGCCAACGGAGTCCACTGGATCGAAGAAGATGCGGTGAACGCGTTCGGGTCCATGCACCGCCACAAGATCCTCCCGGCGATGCATGACGCTCAGATTCGGCAGACGGACTCATACTTTAAGACTCAGTATTCAAGCCCGTCAGAACTGCGCTGGAACGGAGAGTGTTCGATCCTCAACCCCAGAGGGGTGGAACAGGGAGACGGCATATCGATGACCTACTTCACGGTGGGTCTTCACCAGGTGCTGGAACAGCTGCAATCTGAGTTTGGAGACAATTTACTGATTGTGGCTATAGCAGACGATGTCAAGCTTGGCAGCCCCAAAATCAAATCGCTCATAGAAGCGCGTGAACGATACAAGCAACTACTCGGAACGATCGGACTGAAGCTCAGCGACAAGCCTGGTTGCTCGACGCTACTTCCAGCGCGAGGCGCCGCTAATTTGGTGGGCGACATCCCGGCGGGGATCAAGGTGGTGAAAGGACAAACCTTTGCCGGGGTGCCATGTGGCACTGACCAGTACATCCACGAACAAATGCGTGAAAAGGCAGAGGCGATCTGCAAGGAACTGGAGCGCTTGCGAGAGCTACCGAAACAGGTGGCTTACATTCTGCTGCGCTACTGCGCCCAGGCCAAGCTTACATACTGGCAGAGGAACCTCCCGACCAAATACACCGAAGGTCCGGCAAAAATGGTGAGCGACGCAATGCGAGCCGCCTTCGCAGCGATCAGCACCGGCCCCAAGGAGCTGCTGCGCAAAGACGGCAACACATGGGACTTCGTGGCGCTCCCGTTCAAGATGGGCGGCATGGGTTTCCACGACCCAGTCAACATGACTATCCCGCAGCGCCTTGCTGCCATGGCAGCACTACTCCACAGGCCGCCGCAACAACAGGAAGCCCCGGATTGCCTAACTGCACCTGAGCACAGGCCAGATCCCGAATTCCAGAAAAGCCTACACAGGGTGAAACACCCTATTCTGGAAGACGTGCTGACTGCGGAGGTGATCCCAGCATTCGGCGCTCTGTACGATTTCGTTCGCCCCGGGAACAAGATGACCATTGCTGAGTTCATCAACTCACTACAAGAAGACCACCCGGTTCGCAAATCTGAGGACATAATGTCTTTCCTCACCCTGTGGAAGGAATCTGCGACGGAAGGCCCACTGAAATCCGAGTTACGTGGGTGCACAGGTGCAGACATATGTGACTTCGTACAACGGACGGCCAATTCTGGTGAGCCAGATAAGTCCCCAGCGGCAGTGCTGATGCGCGCCACATGCGCTCATGTGCTAGAGACAGCGGAACAGGCACAGACGGACGTGGAGCTGCAGCTGCGGACACACATTAACAAACACGCCTGTGCAGCCCCTCTCAGGGCGATCCCCAATCTCAGCAAACTCCAACTCACAGATGAGCAGTTCGAGACAGTGGTTGGCATGCGATACTGGCCAAAGAAGCTACCACACGGTAAAGCGCATCTGAGAGACTGCCCGGGAGCATCAGGAGACAAACGCTCTTGCCAATCGAACCAGACGGCTCTGCACCCGCTGAAGTGCACACTGACAGCAGGATACGGAATCACGGAAAGGCACGATGGTATCGTAGCTGAGCTGGTGCGCCTCGTGAAACAAGCTGGGGCCAGATGGGCCAGATCCACGGGGTCCCTGCATGGGAGGAACATTACGATAGCACAGCAGCCCTTCAAGCGCCCATGGGACTTGCTGCTGATGTCTCCTAACGGAGAGCAGATCGCCATCGACGTAGGTGTGGCCTGCGACGAGGATCCCAAAACAGGTGTACTGAAACAACTCGAAGCTATGGCAGGCAAGACTGGCAAGCAGAGAGAAAGAGCACGCCAGGAAGTGAGCGGAGTCAATAACGCGCGGGCCATCGAACGCAAGAAAAGTAAGGCCAAGACCAAGGTTCCGCCCCCGGAAAATGTGCGTCAGCCCACATTCGACGCACAAGGTAAATGCACCAACCCACTAACTGTGGCTGAGCATGCCAAACACGTGGAGAACACTCGATTCATCCCTTTTATCCTCGAGTCCTCCGGTGTTTATGGCAAGCAAGCGTCGCAGTTTGTGCAGGAGGTCAGTAAGTGGGCACAATCACAAGGAATCAGGCCCGATCACTTCGAAGAAAACATGCGTCGGTGCATAGGTATGAGCCTCATGAAGTCAAACTGTGACCTCATGTCAAGGGCTGCGTATGTGCAAGGTACTCTTCGAGGCAACAGATGGACCAGAGCTAATACAAGGCAACGGACCGCGACGGCAATGATGATGCAATTTGACATTGATACCCAAATACCACACGCTGGTGCTGCCCACCCCTGAGCGATGGGTCCAACACTAGTGACACACTAACATTCACACACTTGACGCAACAGTGACATGGCGGATACTATGGTACCACACCAACACAACTCACACACTCAACCCAAAAGCGACACGGCATAAATTACTAGCATTACGAAAAGACTAACACAAAAATTGTATCAAGAGCACTAGTGACACACTAACATTCACACACCTGACGCAACAGTGACACGGCGGATACTATGGTTCCACACCAACACAACTCACACACTCGACCCAAAAGCGACACGGCATAAATTACTAGCATTACGAAAAGACTAACACAA
>PBWG01000144.1 GCA_002729115.1 Crocinitomicaceae bacterium
CGCCACGGTGGAATCCACCCCGCCACTCAATCCCAAGATGACGCGGTCTTCTGCACCGATTTTGGCCTGAAGGTCCTTGACGGTGGATTCCACAAAGTTGTCGGGGGTCCAGGAACCGGTGCACCCGCAGATTCCCATCACAAAGTTCCTCAGCAAAATGGGCCCCTCCGTGCTGTGCCACACCTCGGGATGGAACTGAATGCCCCAGACCTGCTTGCCCTCGGCTCGGAAACCCGCGAAGTGCACGTCGTCCGTGCTGCAAATGGTGTTGTACCCTGGGCCCAACTCCAAAATGGTGTCGCCGTGGCTCATCCAAACCTGGCTGTTGGACGTCATGCCTGCCAGCAGCGGGTCGTCCGAATTCACGGTGGCGAGGTTGGCGCGGCCGTATTCACGAGAGTCGCTGGCCTCCACCTTGCCTCCGCTGAGCGTGGCCAGGTATTGGGCGCCGTAGCAGACTCCAAGCAACGGGACTTGGTCCACGATGGCCGACAAGTCAGGCTGGGGAGCATTCTCGTCCCGGACGCTGTGTGGGCTGCCAGACAGCACCACCCCCAGACAACCTTCTGGCAAGCCTTGGAAAGCGTTCCACGGGATGATTTCCGAATACACGTTCAACTCACGCACGCGCCGTGCGATCAACTGGGTGTACTGAGACCCAAAGTCGAGAATCAAAATGCGTTCCTGCATGGCGGCAAAGGTACCTTGGGCCTGGGCGTGAGGGCGCCCGACACGCACGCTACTTTTGCACTGAAATCCAACGTTTCAAACATGTCTCAAGCCACCCTGTTTCCCAACCTCGAAGGCCGACGTGTGGTTCTGGCCAGCCAGAGCCCCCGGCGCCGTGAACTCATGACGATGATGGGTCTGAACGTGGAGTGCATGGCCCGGGACTTGGACGAGTCATGGCCTGCCGGGCTGGAGGGACCCCGCGTGGCGGAATATGTGGCGCGGAAAAAAGCGGAGGGTTACAAGGACGTCCTTCAACACGACGATGTCCTGATCACCGGAGACACCGTGGTGGTCCTGCACGGCAAAGTGCTCGAAAAGCCGGTGGACGAAGCCCACGCCAAGGACATGTTGGGGCAACTCAGCGGCCAAACCCACACCGTGGCCTCCGCCGTGGCCGTGACCACGTTGGCAGGTGGGACCCAAAGCGTGCTGGACACGTGCGACGTCACCTTCAACCCGTTGTCGCATGGATTCATCGACCTGTACGTCGGGGGTGGCACCTGCATGGACAAGGCCGGGGCTTATGGCGTCCAAGATTTGGCGGGACTTGTGGGCGTGCATTCGCTCTCAGGTTCCTTCTACACCGTCATGGGCATGCCCACCCACAGATTGGCGGAGTTGCTCGCTGCATTGTAAGCGAGACACTTTTTTTCGGAGGACGTCGTCGCACGGAAACGCCCTGTTTCCGGTGCAAAGCGGCTGATTTTGAGCACGAAGCGCAACATCGGTGCAAACAAAAGTGAAATTTTGGTGAACAAAGCCCTGACACGGTGGTTGTAGGTGTGTTCACAGGACACATTTCTATGTACTTACCAAAATCAAAGCAATGATTTCTACAATTCTCACGTCGGTTCAGGCGATGGCCTCGGACGACTACGTCGGCTTCACGTTCTTCGTGGGCTGCATGGCCATGATGGCCGCGTCGGCGTTCTTCTTCCTCTCCATGAGCTCTGTCGAGGGCAAGTGGAAGACTTCTCTTTTGGTGAGCGGCTTGATCACATTCATCGCTGCTGTTCACTATTTCTACATGCGCGACTACTGGGCAGTTGTCGGTGAAAGCCCCACGTTCTTCCGTTACGTGGACTGGACCTTGACTGTGCCTCTGATGTGCGTGGAATTCTACCTCATTTTGAAGGCTGCTGGTGCCAAGACCGACCTCTTGTGGAAGCTCATCTTCGCTTCTGTGGTCATGTTGGTCGCTGGTTACTTCGGTGAGGCGGTGTACATGGACGGTTCTGGTCCAGCCATCTGGGGCTTGATCTCAGGTTTGGCCTACTTCTACATCGTGTACCTCATCTACGCAGGTGAAGCCAAGCAACTCGCAAACGCTTCCTCTCCTGCCGTGCAGAAGGCACACAACATCCTTTGCAAGTTCGTGTTGATCGGCTGGGGCATTTACCCACTCGGATACATGATCGGCACTTCAGGCTGGTACGATTTTGTGGACGCCCTTCCATTGAACATGGATGTGGTCTACAACATCGGTGACGCCATCAACAAAATCGGTTTCGGTTTGGTGATTTACTCTCTCGCTGTCAGCGACAAGTAATCACCTGTACCCTTTCCCCTGAAATCGTGACCTGTGAAGGGCCGGGAACCTTGAGTTTCCGGCCCTTTCTTTCTCTCACCCTTTCGACATGAACCACGCACTGACATGGATGGGCCACCGTTGGTTTGGGCCTGTGGCCGTCGCTTTGGCGGCGCTGCTGGGGCCTTTGCTTGCGGACCAGACTGCACTGACTTGGGGGCTGTGTGCCTTGCTGTTCATCGTCGTGGGGCTTCCCCATGGTGCCGTGGACCACATCACGTACCACCACGCCCTGGGTCGCAACGCCAAAACCGCACCCTGGCGCTTCGTGGCGCCCTACCTCACCGGCTTGGGTGTTTTTGCGGCGGCCTTTGTGTGGGCACCCGTCCTGGCGACTTGGGCGTTCCTGGTCCTGGCTTCATGGCACTTTGGCCAAAGCCACGTCGAAGTGCGCACCTCTGAATGGCTGGACCGCTTGCGCGGATTCGCCCTGGGCGCGCTCATCCTGGGTACGCTGCTCGACACACAGTCCGACGCCGCCAGCGACGTGATGGCCGTCTGGATGACCGAGTCCGACAGCGCATGGACCCTCCGCACCATTGGGGTCGGCTTGCCCATGTTGAAACTGCTCTGGACGGTGACGGCCTTCATGGCTTGGCAGCGCAATCCAGAAGGACGGACCATGAGCACACGGCTGCTCCGGGAGGCTTCTTGGGTGGTGGCCATGTGGGCCTTGGCCCAAACAGGCGAACTCCTGTGGGCTTTCACGGCCTACTTCTGCTTGGGACATGCCGCCGATTCGTGGCGGGGTGAATTCCTCCACCACCAGAGCTTGACCTCTCAGTTTTGGACCTATTACCGCTGGGCCTGGCCGTTCACGTTGGCCTCCTTGGTGGGCCTTGCCGCCGTGGCAGGTGCAGCCCTTGCAGGGTGGATTGGCTTGCACTGGGCGTGGGCCGTCCTGATCGCAGGCAGTGTGCCGCACATGGTGCTGCTTGACCATTGGGCGCCGGCCCAACTGCGCGCCGAGCGCGCCGAATGACGCTGGCCCCTCAGCTCGGACGGTACGCGACCGTCACCCCTTCTTTCAGCGATTCGTCTTCACGAAGCATCCGTCCCACCGGACGGTGCGGGCAACCCGCGTCGGCCAACACTTTGGCCACTTCGTCGGCATGGTCGGGACAAACCGACACCAGAAGACCGCCCGACGTTTGCGGGTCGCACAACAAATCCCGCAAGTAGCCTTCCGGCACGTCCACATGCGCCCCGTAGCTGGCGAAGTTGCGCCGCGCACCGCCGGGCACCATGCCCTGGCTGTGGTAGTCAGGCACGCCTTCGAACGTTTGAACTTCCTCGCCGCTCACTTCCGCTTGCGTTCCGCTGCCCTGGCACATCTCGAGCAAGTGCCCCATCAGCCCAAACCCCGTCACGTCTGTCATGGCGTGGACGCCTGGCATGGCCGACAACGTCGCGCCAATGGCATTGAGGGTTTGCATGCTGCGAACGGCCGCATCGAGGTGGTCGTTCTGCACCTTGCCTCTCTTTTGGGCTGTGGTGATCATGCCCACCCCCAACGGCTTGGTCAAGAACAACACGTCCCCAGGATGGGCCGCGGCGTTCTTTTGCAGATGGTCCACCGACACGCGCCCCGTCACCGCCAACCCAAAAATCGGTTCCGGACAATCGATGCTGTGCCCCCCAGCCAAGGGAATGCCTGCTTCCTCGCAAATGCTTCGGCCACCTTCCAAGACCTGGCCTGCCACCGTTTCATCGAGCTTGTCGATGGGCCATCCGAAGATGGCGATGGCCACAAGCGGCGTGCCGCCCATGGCGTAGATGTCGCTTATGGCGTTCGCCGCGGCGATGCGCCCAAACGTGTGCGGGTCGTCCACAATGGGCATGAAAAAGTCCGTCGTGCTCACAATGGCGGTACCGTCGCCCAAGTCCACCACCGCCGCGTCGTCCTTGGTGTCGTTCCCCACCAACAGCTTCGGGTAATGGGGACCGGCCTTCATGCCCGACAGCATGTCGTGAAGCACCGCCGGGGCAATTTTGCACCCGCAGCCCGCGCCGTGGGAGTATTGGGTCAGTTTGACGTCGCCTGAAGGTTCCATGGGTTCCATTGTGAATGTGCATGACGGCACGCATGGGCCGTGTCTGCAGGGTTGAGGCCAAACGCTTGAACGGTGCGCATCTGCTCGCGCTTGTCCAACCCATGGCGGTAAGTCTTGTCGTAGTAGACCAAGGCGATTCGGGCCGCCTCGGCCAAATCCCCTTCTCGGACGTGGGCAACCGCGGCGTTGGCGTGCTGCCCTCCGAGTTTGGTCCGAATCCGCTCAAAGGCCTGGACCAACGCCTCCTCGTCCGCTTGGCCGTACATCGACAGCAAATGAGCGATGCGGTCTTCCTCGGTGCGATCCAGCTCCAACACCGGTGCGCTGCGCAACCGCTTGTGGAAGTCCTCGGGCATTTGGACCCACCCGATGGATCGGCTCTCGTTCTCCACCCAAACAGGACCCTCCTGTCCATCTCGGTCCAAGGCGCGCAACGCCCAGGCGAGGTCGTTGGAGAACTGCTCCGTGCTCGGCTGGGGATGGGCCTCCAGGTTCCCAAACGAGGAGCCAAAATGACGGGCCATGCCCTCCAAATCCAACGTCCGCTCCTTTAGGGCGGTCAGCGCGTGGATCACGTCGGTCTTGGCCGTGCCGGTCATGCCCCCGAGCACCACGTAGGGTCGGGGCGCTTGAAACGCATCGCGAAGCACCGCCCGGCAGGCCTTGTAGCCCCCGTGGCAACGCGCCACAGGGACCTCCGCGGTGCGCAAAAGCCAATCCACACTTCCCGATCGCATGCCTCCCCGCCAACAATGCACCAACAGCGGCGTGCGGGTGTCCTGGGCCTCGAACAAGGCCCGCGCCCTCGCAGCCATGTCGCGCAACTTGGGGCCCACCAGCTCCAAGCCCAAATCCACC
>PBWG01000145.1 GCA_002729115.1 Crocinitomicaceae bacterium
AAATCCAAGGCGAGGCCACCGTCAAAATGATGGCAAGCCCCACAGAACCTGTGAGCCCCCACCCCGTGGCACGACGGTGCAATTCCAACCGCTCCGTGGTGTGGCTCGCGAGCACACTGAAACGAACAAACGCTTGGTACGCCCCAAATCCCATGAACGGCACGGCGGTGGCGACCAACCCCATGGCGTAGGCGTACCACCCATATTCTGTTTCCGACGCGGTGCGGGTGACCAACACCACCGCCGCAAACCCAAAGACTTTCACGGTGCCTTGCGAGACCATCATCCACAGGCCATCTCTGGCGAGAAAGCGTCGCAGGTATTCAATGCGGTCGGACCAAAAGGGATTCATGGATTGAACAAAAGTCGGGAAGCCTCCAACAACGTCAAGACGGAGGACTCGGCCGTCACCCCAAAGCCATGCCAAGAGCTTCCCAAGGCGGCCTTCAACTCTGGATGGTGCTTCCACTGGTCCAGCAGCGCTGGATTCGGCTGGTCGAACCATGCCTTGACCTCAGGGGTGTGGTGGCGCCAATGCGCCACAGGAGACATCGAATGTGCCGCACGCCAAGGCAGCCTCTTTTGAATCCTCGCCTTCCACGTGGCCTGCCAAACCGCACGGTTGAATCTCGCACCCAACACTGGCCGGGTGCGGTAACGCTCCCACATGTGGTCTTGCGCCTCGGGGTGTTTTTGGGACAGCCAGCTCAAATAAAACCGATGATCCGCCAACAACGACGGATGAATGGCCAATGCCGCCCGCACCACATCGACCGAGGCAAACGGCGACCAAAGCACACCCCACGGCCGCGTGCTGTACGCGCCTGAATTGGTCGAAAGAAAGCTCCTGTTCCAAATCTTGGCCACGTGGGCGTCTGGGCTTGAAGCCAAAGCTTCTTGGGTGGCCTCCAAGGCCAGCGGCCTCAAGGCTTGGGGCACGGGACCCGGCGGAAATGCCTCGGACAAGTGCCTTGGGGCCGATTCAGTGAACAGCACGTTGGCGGTTTGACCAGAGGCCAGCACCCCCATGTCCCATCCAGGAGTGGCCTCCAAAGCGGACCTGTGGTGGGCCGAAGCCAAATGGTTCACCGTGCCGTCGTAATCTCCCACCGTGGCCAGCGACGTCATGTACGCGCCCTGTCCGAGGCTGTGAAAACGATGCCGCGTGCCTTGAGATCCAGCGACTTCTGCGGCGATGGTTTGGTCCATGCTCCCACATCTGGCGAAGCACAGGCTTCGAACGTCTGGCGCATGCTTCCTCGTCGCGAGGAGCACCAGCCTCGAATCCAATCCACCGCTCAACAAGTTGACTTGCGAGCAGCCTTGAACTTGGTTCGTGGTGATCATGGACTCCACGGACGTCATGAAGGCGTTGTCGACCAGCTCGATGGCCTCGGTCATGTCCCTCAACACGTGACGCTCCGAGACCAAATCCACCCTAGATCGAACGGAGGAACCCTCGGGGCTCCAACGCAGCGTGTGGCCAGGCAACAGCTTGGACACCCCCTGAACCAAGGTTCTTGTTCCCACAATCGCGCCATGCGCCACCAACAAAGCGCTGGCTTTGACGTCAGGCTCCACGGGCCACCCCAACGTGCGCATGAGTTCCACAAGGCGCCACAAGCTGTGGGCGAAGGCCAGACCGCATTCGTGCTCGCACACGAACAGCGGGTGTTGCCTGGCAAAATCCACGTGCAATTCCAGCTGGATGGACCTTTTCTCGAAGCGCACGCCTTGAAGCGGGCCGTGCAACCCATCGAATCGGTCGCCCGGAGACAATGCCTTTTCAAGCGCACGAGCTGCGTCGGGGCAATCCCACCACATGGCTGTGGGGGCATTCAACCACGTTCCGTGCACCCCCATCACCCCCTGTGGGGTCTCTCGCATCCAAGCACCTTGGACACGGTGAAAAGGCTCCGAAGCACGGAACCGCCAATGCCACAACCGCCCTTGGGCATCGTGTGTCTCCCCCGCCGCCCCGGGTTCCCCTGTGGAAAGGGGGACGGTGGACACCACGCCTTCAAGCCCGGAGCGCATGGATGGAGGTCAAGCGTTCACCAAATCAGATGCTGCCTTCATGGGGTCTGCTGCCTTGAACACAGACGACCCCGCCACGAGCACGTTGGCGCCTGCATCCACCAACGCTCGTGCGTTCCCCATCCCCACGCCACCGTCGATTTCAATCAACACGTCGGACGCGCCTTCCTGCTCGAGCAATGCACGCAGCGCACGGGTTTTGGCGTACGTCCTTTCAATGAAAGACTGCCCTCCAAAGCCAGGGTTGACGCTCATCAAACACACCAGATCAAGCTCTCCTTCCACATCCCGGATGGACTCCACAGGGGTGTGCGGATTGAGCGCCACGCCAGCTTTCATCCCAGCCTGCCGGATGGCGCCCAAGGTGCGGTGCAAATGGGTGCATGCCTCGGCATGGACCGTGAGCACGTCTGCCCCCAAGTCGGCAAACGTCTGGATGTAGCGGTCGGGATCGACAATCATCAAGTGCACGTCCAATGGCTTCTTGGCATGGCGGGCGATGGCTTCCATCACAGGCATCCCGAAGCTGATGTTGGGCACAAACACCCCATCCATGACGTCCAAATGAAACCAATGTGCATCGCTGGCGTTCACCAGTTCAACGTCACGCTGAAGGTTGGCGAAATCAGAGGCCAACAAGGATGGGGCAAGCAAGTGGGACATGGTGCAAATGTCCGGAAGCCCCCCTCAACTTCCTCAGGCTGTGGGCAAGATGTGAAAAGGTGCACCTTTGCACCATGGCCTGGAGACACACATCCAACCGCCCGTTCGTGGTGGGAATCACTGGCGGCATCGCAGCCGGCAAGAGCACGGTGTGTCGCATGCTTTCGTCCATGGGGGTGGCCGTGTGGGACGCAGATCGTGCTGCCAAGTCGCTGTACCGAACGGACCGCGACCTTCTCGAATCGGTGATCAAGCACTTCGGACCTGAGGTGGGCCTCCAAAATCGCGAGGGCAACATTGTCGATGTCGACAGGGCGGCCTTGGCCAAGAACGTGTTTGGACACCCCGAGGAACTCGCGTGGCTGGAATCCAAAGTGCACCCTGCGGTGGCCCACGCATTCGACACCTGGCTCGACAGTCAGCGGGCGTGCTCCTGGGTGGTGCGCGAGGCGGCCATCTTGTTTGAGTCCAACAGCGACCAAGGCTGCGACGCCGTCGTGACGGTGGAGGCGCCCATGGCACTCCGTCAGGCGCGTGCCCAGTGTCGTGGCGCCTCGAAAGTGGATGTCGCCCAGCGCATGAACGCCCAATGGCCTTCCGACGACCGAATTACCCGGGCCCAGGCCACTATCTGGAACGACGGTGTGCGACCTTTGCTCCCCCAAGTGGAACAACTGTGCACCGCGGTCGAACGATGGGCCGCGTGGCAAGGTCAATCGGATTGAACTTGCCAAGGGTTGTTTTGCTTGTAGGCTAGACCTTCTCCATGGAATATCTGCAACACGCGTTTGACCTTCAGCGTCAAGACCTTCTCGTCCCCTCGGCTGACCAGCGCAGGGCCTGGCTCAGTCAGCTTTGGTCCGCCATCGACGCCCACCAAGAGGCGTTGGTGGAAGCGTTGCACAAGGATCTGGGGAAACCGCGTGAAGAAGTCCTGTTGCACGAGGTGTTTCCTGTGAAGAACGAAATCCGCTTCGCGCGGAAACATCTGCGCGGCTGGATGGCGCCCCAGCGCACGCCGACGCCCTTGACGATGCTGGGCACCAAATCCTTCATTCAGCACCAACCCAAGGGACACGTGCTTGTGGTTGCGCCTTGGAATTTCCCCATGATGCTGGCGCTTCGGCCTTTGGTGTGTGCGCTTGCTGCAGGCAACAAAGTCCTGGTGAAGCCTTCTGAGCATACGCCGCACACGGCAGAGTGGATCGCCAAGGTGGTGGAGGATGCGTTGCCCCCTGAGGTGGCCAAAGTCGTCCTGGGCGGGGCCGAAGAGAGCGCTTTTCTCACCCGCCTGCCTTTCCAACACATTTGCTTCACAGGCGGCACGGGCATCGGCCGGAAGGTGATGCACGCCGCGGCAGACAACTTGGCGTCCGTCACGCTGGAATTGGGGGGAAAGAGTCCGACCATCGTGGACGCCTCTGTGCATGTGAAAGACGCAGCCAAACGCCTGGCATGGGGGAAATTCCTCAACAGCGGTCAAGTGTGCATTTCTCCCGACTACCTCCTTGTGGAAGATGCCATCGCCGACGAACTGGTCCATGAATTCGTGACCCAAATTCGAAGCATGTATGGCGTTGCCCCTGAAGACCAGTTGGCGTGCGTCCAACGGTCACGCATGGTCAACGACCATCATTTCAAGCGCGTGGTTGGGCTGATTGAAGACGCACTGGCCCAAGGAGCCCGAGTCGTGACCGGAGGCACATGGGACGCCAGCACCAAGCGCATTGCGCCGACGGTGTTGGAAGGTGTGACGTTGGACATGGCCATCATGCAAGAGGAGATCTTTGGCCCCGTACTGCCTGTCATTCGTTGGACTTCGGAAGAAGACTTGAAGCGCGTTTTGGAGGCCAACCCCCACCCCTTGGCCATGTATTTCTTCTCGAAGGACACCGGCAAGGTGGCGCGTTGGATGGCGCAATTCCCCTCAGGCACCACCGCTGTGAACGAGGTCATCCTTCAAGTGGCGCAACCCGAATTGCCGTTTGGCGGGATTCAAACCAGCGGCATTGGCAGGACTGGAGGGTACGCGGGATTCCAAGAGTTCTCCAACCCAAGAACCGTGGTGGCCCAGCGAAGCAGATTCAACATTTTGCCCCTGACCTTCCCTCCTTTCACGTCGTTCACATCCAAGCTGATCGCCGCCGTGCTGCGTTGGCTCTGAAGCCTGAAAGGCTACCTTCGTTCCAGATGCTCGTCCAAACGCATTTTCCCCGCAGTTTGTCCCGATCCAGGTACGACCAGTACCTGGCCTCAGGCTGGTTCCGCGGCTCGGTGATGCTGTACA
Source organism: Crocinitomicaceae bacterium (assembly GCA_002729115.1). Classification (GTDB taxonomy): domain Bacteria; phylum Bacteroidota; class Bacteroidia; order Flavobacteriales_D; family Sanyastnellaceae; genus UBA11663. Next base: position 4,988 of record PBWG01000145.1, read on the forward strand.
AAATGGATTTGTTGTGCATCGACGAGCAACTCTTCAGCGTGGTGAACATCCGGATGAACCTGCATCACCACGAGCCCACGGCGCGCCAGCGCAAGACCATGAGAAGGGTGGAGTCGCGGTTCACGGTGACATACGGCCACGCCCAGCCCAACGCCAACAAAGAGGCGCTGTACGCCCAACACAAACACAAGTTCAAGGGCTTCGTCCACAACACGTTGACCGAGTACTTGAATGCCGGTTTCCAAGGCACCGTCTTCGACACCCGAGAAGTGTGCGTCTACGACGGCGACAAGCTCATCGCCGTGAGTTACTTCGACCTTGGGGAGCAGAGCATGGCCAGCCTCTTGGGGCTGTACGACCATGCCTACAACAAGTTCAGCCTCGGCACCTACACCATGCTGAAGGAGGCCGAGTACGGCCGGCGCACCGGCCGGAAGTGGTTCTACCCCGGGTACATCCTCGACAAGCGCTCCGATTTTGACTACAAGTTGAAGCTGGGTCCGATGGAGCACTACACCGTGAACAAACGGTGGGCCAAGCTCGAGAATTTCAAACCTGAGACGACCACTTCTCACCACATCCACTTGGCCACCCAAGCTTTGATTGAAGGGCTTTCGGACATGGGCCTTCCGGCCAAGCCGTGGCTGTACCCCTACTTCAGCATGGGCTACATGGGGCCGTGGAGCGCCTTTTTCCTGAGGCTCCCGGCTCCTGTTGAATTGGGCCACGACACCGAGGGCATGCTGGTCGCAGGCTACGACCCGGAAACGAAGGGCTACACGCTCATGCACATCCACCCCTGCCCGGACGCTTCTCAATTTCTGAACATGGAGCCTTCCTCCGAATTCCAAACCGGGGAAGTCTATTTGAACCATTTGTACCAAACCGGCGACACGCTCCTCGCCCACGGCTCCCTCGACGACGTTCTCGTTCTGGTGGCAGAGTGGAGCTCCCGCCCCGACATTCTCCTGCGCGCATGCGATTGATGAGCTGGAACGTGAACGGCCTGCGGGCCGTCGTCAAGAAAGGATTTCAAGACCAAATCGACGGGCTCGCCCCCGATGTCTTGGGGCTCCAGGAAACCAAAGCGCAAGACGAGCAGGTCCGGGAGGCCCTCTTTGGTTGGGATTCCTACGAATTGCACTCCAGCTCCGCCATCAAGAAGGGCTACAGCGGCACCGCAATCCTCACCAAGCGGCCACCGCTTTCGGTGCAGGCCGGACTGGGCGTGGCCGAGCTGGACACAGAAGGCAGGGTGCTTCGGGCAGAATTCGAGGCATTTCACTTTGTCACGGTGTACACGCCCAATTCCAGCTCTGGGTTGAAACGGTTGCCTTTCCGCGGCAAATGGGACATCGCCTTCCGCGATTACTTGAAAGAACTGGACCAAGACAAACCTGTGGTGTGTTGCGGGGACCTGAACGTGGCCCATCGCGAGATCGACCTCGCCCGTCCGGCGGCCAACTACAACAAGACCCCTGGCTACACCCAGCAGGAAATCGACGGCATGGACGCATTGCAACTAGCCGGGTTCGTCGACACCTGGCGCGCCGCCAATCCCGACACGGTGAAATACTCGTGGTGGAGCTACCGCGGCGGGGCAAGGGAAAAAAACGTGGGCTGGCGTTTGGATTACATGCTTGTGAGTGAACGGGCCATGCCGCACGTGCAACATGCCAAGATCCACGACGAAGTCTTGGGCAGCGACCACTGCCCCGTGTCGCTGACGTGGCAGGCCTGAAGCCAACACGCCCGCCCGTCAAATGAGCGTGTGACGCGTCCACGCTGGAGGCATTCTTGCCCCCAAAAACATGACGTACCCCTATTTTCGCTTGGCTGTTGCCACCCTGAGCCTGCTGTCCTTGGCGGATGTTCATGGCCAGTGCCATGCCGACTTGAACGGCAACCACATGGTGGACAACCACGACCTTTTGATTCTGCTGGCCGACTACGGCCAATCGTGCGAAGACGCCGGTTGGCACGATCCCATCTTGTACGAAATCCACTACAACCCCAGCACCCAATAAGGGACCGACAGCGACCACGAATTCCTGGAGTTCACCAACCCGCACCCGTTCGACCTTCATGTGGGCGGATGGTCCGTCGCCGACGGCATCGACTGTGCATTTCCCCCGGACACGTGGATCGAAGCCGGAGGCCAGCTGGTGGTCGCCAACAATCCTGGCATGCTGGACACCTTGGTGCCCGACTTCACGCCTGTCATGGGCTGGTCAGGCGCGTCTGGCCTTCACAACAGTGGGGAAACCTTGAGGTTGGTTCGGCCCGACGGCTC
>PBWG01000146.1 GCA_002729115.1 Crocinitomicaceae bacterium
AAGCCCTGTGACCGTCTCTGGCGGCACCTACACTGTGATTGCACAGGACGTGTACGGTTGCCAAGTGACCATGTCAGAAACCGTGGAGGTTGGCCCTGCGGCCATCGAAGTCAATGCCATGGCCATGGCTGAGGTTTGCTTTGAAGGCAACGACGGTGAGGTGTCTTGGGCGCCTGTGGGCGGTGAAGGTGCCTACACCTACGTCTTCAACGGTGAAGCCACCACTTCAACGTCGGCCTCTGATTTGGCCCCTGGTGACTACGACGTGGTGGTGACCGACGGCAACAATTGCTCGTCCACAGCCACGGTCACGGTGGAGCCAGGCGTGGCCATTGTGGCCAGCACGTCCGTCATCGATGCAGAGTGCGCCGGTGAAAACGACGGAGAGGTGACGGTGACTGCGGAGGGCGGCAGCGGCGCCTTTCAGTACAGCGACGATGGCGTCAACTTTGCCGACGGCAACGTGTTTGACGACCTCAACGCGGGCTCGTACACCTTCTTCGTGCAAGACGAATTCGGATGCAGCGGTACCGTCACGGCCAACGTGTCAGAGCCTGCGGCCATTGAGATCTCGGGCATTGTGTCGGAGGGCGCCGTCACAGGTGAAGGCAGCATCGACATCAACATCACAGGCGGTTTGCCCCCTTACGAGTACGAGTGGATTGGCCCCGGTGTCAGCGGGACCACAGACCAGGACTTGACTGGCATTTCCACAGGTGTGTACATCGTGGAAGTGACCGACGCCAACGGCTGCAGCGCGGACGAGACGTTCAACCTGACCACCTCAGTCCAGGAAATTGCAGCTGGTGTGGTGGCCTCGGTGTTCCCCAACCCATCGCAAGGCTTGTTTGCCGTCGAAATCGCTGGGCCAACCCAAGGTGCTGTGGACTACCACGTCTTGGACGCACAAGGTCGCATGTTGACCCAAGGACAATGGGTCGGTGCAGGCCAGTTGTTCCGCGAGACCTTGGATTTGACCGGTGCTGAAGCTGGGTTGTACCAGCTCGTGTTGGTGGCCCAAGGCCAGCCAACCTCTGTGCAGATTGTCAAAATGAACTGACCTCCCGTCAGTCCCATCTCATGCGAAAGGGAAGGCCATCTGCCTTCCCTTTTTCTTTTTCCGTTCCAGACATTGCAGGCTCAGCCATTCTTCTCGAACTTTTTGCGCAGGTTCACGTACCAAGTGACCCAGTCAACGATTCACACATGCCCGACTTCAAGTTCTCTCGCCTTGCCAAGGCCTTCACAACCGCCTGTTTCTTCGTGCTGATGGGGGGATGGTCCCACGCGCAAGATGCCTTTCCTGATTTCAGTTTGACCGTGGAAGCCACGCCCGCTGTGGCTGTGGCGAACGCCACGACCTACCGGTTCTACGTCAACATGATGGAGGCCGGAGATCGGATGTCGGCTGTGTTCGGCAACAGCGCGAAGCCACTTGTGGTGGAGGTGCCCGAGGGGACGTTCAATGCTGCAGAAAATGGGTCTTGGAATGCGGTCGGCTTGACACCGGCCTTGTTCCCCATGTTTCCTGAGTTGCAGGACGACACGTACGCGACGGTTGGATTGACGGGCCCAGCTTCTTTGTCCGAGTTGGACAATGCGGCCGACCCTCAAATGGCTGTGGACGATGCCCAACCAGTTGTTCAGGCATTTTTCACGTCGGATGGAGACGACGAATTGCGTGCCGACTCTGAGATTGGCACGGTGTGGTTTGTGCTGAACGACGCGTCCAACGCCCTTCCTGACGAATCCATGCGGGTCTTGATCATGCAAGTCACCACCACCGGATCTGTGTCCGGCACGGTGAATTTTCAGGTCCTGCCCGAGGGGCCACTGGGATTGGGCACCGACGAAGTCCGCACCGTGTCGTTCAGTGGAGAAGGGGTGTTCTACGACGCTGATTTTGGACCTGTCTTTGGATGCACCGACCCCGCGGCGTGCAACTACAACGAGCTCGCCAGCGACGACGACGGTTCCTGTCTGCAATTCGACGTTTGCGGCGTTTGCGATGGGCCCGGTTTGGCCGAGGGAACGTGCGATTGCGATGGCAACGTGTTGGACGCGGTCGGTGTGTGTGGTGGCGGGTGTTTGGATGATGTGGACGGCGACGGCGTGTGCGACTCTGAAGACGGTTGCTTGGACGTGGATGCATGCAACTACCTCGAGCCCAACACGACAGAATGCGATTTCTGCAGCTGTGCAGAAGGGGTGGCAGAGGGCACAGGCTTGGTGCTTGAGACCTTCGCCGCGGATGTGGAAGGAGGGCTGACGTGTTACCATCTCTTCCTCGAGGCCGATGCCCCAGGCGACGTCCTAACAGCGGTGTTGGGCAAGGCTGGTGCGCCTTTGGTCATCACGACCACCGGGACATGGTTTCAAAACGATGGAAGTCCTTACGATTCTCATTTGACCTTTGGAGACGGAGGTCAGGAATTGGCGTTGCTCGGAGACCCGACGACGTGGGCGGCGTTCGAGGGTGGCGCAGGCTTGTTGTTCAACGACGAGGTGGGAGGCGGCTGGACCCTGGATGGTGTCCAAGGTGTGTCTGCAGACGACCAGAGCCGAATTTGGCTAGGGCAGCTGACGACGGCAGGCGACGTGTTCGTTCAATTCCAAGCCCAAATGTTGACCGGAGGAACTCCCTCTGGTGCAGAGTTGCGTGCGGTTCAAGTCCAGGGGTCGAGCACATCGAATCCTGCCGACAACGCCTGCGGTTGCACCAACGAGCTGGCCACGAATTTTGACCCGTCTGCAGACTACGACGACGGCTCCTGCGAAGGCGTTGCGGAAGGCTGCACCGACCCTGCGGCGTGCAATTTTGACGCTGCGGCAGATGTCGACGACGAATCGTGCACCTATGCAGAGGATGGCTTCGATTGTGCGGGAACATGCCTGGTGGGCGATGTGGATGGTGACGGGATTTGCGATGCGGTGGACGATTGTGTGGACATGGAAGCGCCTGTGTGGACCTTCTTCCCCGCGGACGACACCTTGTCTTGTTCGGACCCCATGCCAGATCCGTCGTTGACCATGCCTGAGGCGTCTGACGATTGCGGACCTGTGAGCGTGGAATGGGTGGTCGACGGTCCCTTCGAGTACCCCTTCGGATGCTTGCAGAGTTACCTCTGTCCCAGGGTGTACCAAGCCACCGATGCGGCGGGCAACACCCTTGTGGACACCGTCATGTTCACGGTGCTCGACCTCGAGGCTCCGTTGTTCTTGTTCCCCACCCAAAGCACAATTCAGGTGGATGAACTTGCGGGTGAAGTGGTGCCCGCCGCGGAGGCCATGGTGGCCGACGCCTGCGACGACGCAGCAGGATATGTGGTGATGGAAGACACGTTGAGCAACAATGGCTTGGAGGTTGTCCTTCAACGCACGTTCACGGCCTCGGACGCCTGCGGCAACACGTCGGTGTTTGTGCAAACCATCGGTGTGACGTTGGCGTTGGAAGGGTGCATGGATCCCGAGGCGTGCAACTTCGACGAAGTCGCCAACGTGGACGACGGTTCGTGCACCTTCGCCGAGGGCGGATATGCGTGCGACGGTTCTTGCTTGGCAGACACCGATGGAGATGGCGTGTGTGACCCCTTTGAGGTGTTGGGATGCACGGATTTGGCGGCGTGCAATTTCAACATCGACGCCACGGAAGAAGATGGTTCGTGCGACTACTGTTCATGTGAGCAGAATTCGTTTGAGGGCTATGGCTTGTTGGTGGAGTCTCACATGGTCCACGAGGAGGGCGAATTGGCTGGTCTGACCACGTACCGGATGTACGTCACGACGCCCAACCCCACGGACGTGTTCAGTGCGATGTGGGGGGATTCAGACACGCCTTTGCTCATCACCACCAGCACCTCGTTTTACCAGCATCCGCTTGGGAGCTCCCTCGGACACAACATTTCGCCCTTGGCGTTTGAGGTCTTGCCCGAGCTGGAATACGACAGCTGGTTGACCGTGGGGCTGGACGGTCCAGCAGGCCCCAACGACCAAGCACCTTCCCCGATTGGAGATTCTGAGTCAGGGTGGTTGAGCAACTTTGAAGCTGGCGGGGATGTCGTGTTGAACGACGAGACGGGCGGTGCCCTTTACGTGGTCAACGATCCCTCGGAGAACATCGTGTCTGGCGACGACTTGCGCATTTTGGTGGGGCAATTCACCACCGACGGCGAATTGTCGGGCCAAGTGAATTTCCAAATGTTCAACATGGGCATGGCCACGGACGACGCCGACATCAGCATTCCCTTCACGGGTGTGGGACAGGTGGACAGCGCGAGCGAAATCGTCTGTGGATGCACGGACGTCGCTGCATGCAACTACGACATGGACGCCACCAACGATGACGGCTCGTGTGAATACGTGTCCTGTTTGGGCTGCATCGATCCGGTGGCGTGCAATTTTCAAGAGGATGCGACCCAGGACGACGGATCTTGTGAGTACGAGACTTGCGCAGGGTGCACCGATCCAGCGGCGTGCAACTTTGACGAAGGCGCCACCATCGACACCGGTTGCATTTTGCCCGACGGGAATTGCGAATCCTGTTCAGGTGAAACCGATGGAACGGGGACTGTGGTGGTGAACGACGTGGATGGCGATGGGGTGTGCGACGACGATGAAGTGTTGGGATGCACCGACGATGCGGCGTCCAATTTCAACCCCTTGGCCACCGAGGAAGACGGGAGCTGTTTGTATTGCGACTTGGTGTTGACTGTGGACGTGTTGCAAGAAGTGGTCTGCGCAGGAGACAGCACCGGGGTGGTGGGACTCACCATTGGCAATGTGGTGTTTCCCGACAGCATTGTGGTTCTCTTGAATGGAGAGGTCCAGCCAAGTGATGTCTTTGAAGGCTTGCCTGCAGGGGCGTACACTGCCGAGGTGCAGCAAGGCGCGGCATGTGAGGCGTTGGTCAATTTCGAACTGGAGGATGGAGGCGCATTGACGATCGACGTGGCGTCGGAGAACGTGAGTTGCTTCGGGGCGGATGACGGGCTGGTGGACGCGGTTCCCTTGACCGGCGTCTTCCCCATCCAATATGTGCTTTCTGGAATGCTGGCAGACACCAACGCCACCGGGGCGTTCGACAACCTTGCGCCAGGGGAGTACGTCCTGAATGCGACCGATGGAAATGGCTGCGCGGCAGACCAGGTCACTCTGACCATTGTCGAGCCTGAAGACATCGCACTCGTGGCCGACGTGGCCGACGCTGCGGAGGAAGGTGCGGGGTCGATCGATTTGGAAGTAACTGGAGGCACTGCGCCTTACGAGTTTGATTGGTCCAGCACTGGAACCTTCTCGTCAGACGACGAAGACATTTCGCAGTTGCCGGCGCCGTACGCGTACAGCGTGACGGTGACCGACGCCAACGGCTGCGAAGCTGAAGGGGGACCCTATGACGTGGACGACGTGTATGGACTGGATGACCTGGGCCAAGTCCACTTTGTGGCGTTCCCAAATCCAACCCAAGACATCTTGACCGTGGAGTTGAGCCAAGCCGCGCAGCAAGCGCTGTTGACGAAGAGACGTGGAGCATTGGGAAGTTGCTGACAGCCTCGTCTGCATCGAGGGAGGAGGGCTCTTCGTGGACGCGCCGTGTCAAAGGCGCCACATATTCCCTCGGCTATGAAAACGCCAGCGTAGCGCCCGGAGTGGCCCTCCCAAAACCTGCCCGCGTTATGGTTCCTTCTCTGGCGCATTTCCCAGCTGTGACGCGCGTGAGA
>PBWG01000147.1 GCA_002729115.1 Crocinitomicaceae bacterium
CGGCCAATCATCTGGTGGTAGAGGGTGAGGGATTTGGTCGCCCGGTTCAGGATGATGGTCTCCACAGTGGGTTCGTCAAACCCAGTGGTCAAAATGGACACTGAGGACAAGACCGCGTCGGGGGTCTTGTGGAACCACTCCAGGATGTCCTGGCGCTCCTTCTCGCTGTGCGTGTTGTCCAAGTGCATGCACGGGTACCCCTCTTCCTCGAACATCGCCTGCACCTGCTTGGAGGTGTTGATGCCGTTGTTGAAGATGAGCGTTTTGGTGCCTTTGGCCTTTTCCTCGTAGGCGTAGAGCAGCTTCTCTTGCATCAGGAAGTTGCCGTACAAGCGCTCGGAGGAGCTGACGGTGTAATCCCCGTTGATGCCCACTTTGAGCGCGCGCAAGTTCACATCGTAGCTGTACGTCTTGGCCCGTGCAAGGAAGCCGTCTTCCACCAGGTTGCCGATGGATTCCCCCACGATCAACTCGGCGTAGTTGTCGTGCAAAGGCAATTTGATGTTGCTTGACAACGGCGTGGCCGTGACGCCCAGCAGCACTTGCTTGCTGAAGTGCTTGAAAAGCTTGCGGAAGCTGTTGTAGTGGGCCTCGTCCACCACCACAAGCCCCAAGTCCTCGAACCCAATCCGCTCGTCGTTGAGGCGGTTGTTCAACGTTTCCACCATGGCCACAAAGCACCAGTGGTCGCCGCTGTCGTCGAGTTCCTTGACCTTGCTGTTGATGATCTTGTTGGGGACCCCGATTTCAGACAGCATGGTCGAGGTTTGGCCCAGCAATTCGATGCGGTGGGTCAAAATGAGCACGCGCTTGCCCGTCTCCAGGATGTACCGCTTGGCAAGTTCAGAGAAGATCACCGTCTTGCCGCCTCCCGTGGGAAGCTGGTACAGCAGGTTGTACCCTTCCGGGAATCTTTGGATGCGCGACAAAATGGTGTCGATCGCCTGGACTTGATACCCATAGAGCTCCTTGCCTTTTTTGTCCCGCATGCGGTTCGCAATCTTGGGGTCGATCGGAAGGGCTTCTTGTGAGGTCATTTTCAAGTGGGAAAGCGCAAAAATACCCCCTAGATTGTCCCATTGAAAGTGCCTGTTCTAGAAAGTCCAGGAACTTTTTCCACACCCATGCCTGATTCGTCAAAATCCAGCGTCCATTCATGGCCGGCCATGCCCGAAGCATGGCAAGACCATTGGCCGACATGGTGCGTTTTCCCGGAGCGTTCGAAGGGCCATGAGCGGGCGTTGATCGACGCCGTGCAAGAGGCATCCAGAAATCACCGGCTTTGTCCCGAACTCCCCGACCTCTGGCGCGCCTTGCAGCTGACGCCTCCCCACAAGGTTCGGGTGGTGGTCCTCGGCCAAGACCCTTACCACGGGCCGCGTCAAGCCCACGGTTTGGCGTTCAGCGTGCGAGATCCCCTATTGCCATGGCCGCCCTCGCTCAGAAACATGTTCAAGGAACGCAGCGAAGACCTGGGGCTGCCAGCGGACCGCCCTGCAGACCTCTCGGATTGGGCAGGGCAAGGGGTGTTGCTCCTGAATTCCGCGTTGACCACCGAGGCAGGGGCGGCTGGGAAACACCAAAACCTGGGGTGGGAGAACGCGGTGGTCCATGCGCTGTCCTCGTTGTGCGCCGTTCAGCCGCGCCTGGTGTGGGTGCTGTGGGGCAAGTCGGCCGAGCGGGTGCACCGAGACGTGTTGGACCGCCTCCAGGGCAACAGGGCAGAGGACTTGTGTTTGCGGTCCCCCCATCCGAGTCCGTTGTCGGCGTTCCGCGGCTTTTTTGGAAGCCGCCCATACAGCCAGGCAAACGCCGCGCTCCAGTCTTGGGGAGGTGACCCCGTTCAGTGGTGAGTGTCGCCAAGGCTGGCGTGCCAAACCTTCACAGACCTGTCGTCGCCTCCAGTGGCCACATGCGTTCCATCGACGCCTCCCAACGCCAAGGCGTTGACCGACCGGGTGTGCGGCATGTGCAGTTTGTGCACGGCGTCGAAAGTGTTCAAGTCCCAGGCTTTCACGTCGTGGTCCCGACTTGCAGTCCACAGGAGCCGCCCGTGCATCCGTGCGCGGTACACCGCCGATTTGTGCACAGGCATGCGCAGCACCTCTTGCCTGCCGTCGTGGGCGACCAGCTCGCCGTCCTGTCCAGTGCTCAACGTGACGGATTTGGTCGGATGAACGCCTGCCCAATAGGCGCTGCGGGCGTGGGCTTGGACGGCGGAAATGACCTTGCCGTCTTCGGCCATGACCACGACTTGACCTGATCCTGTCGCAAGCATGAGGCCCTCCGGGTGGGGAGCGATGTGTCTGATTTTTCCGAACGGCGTGGGCCCAGCGTGTTGCATGTCCAACCTTCCTCCTTCTGCGGCCCACAGGCACACAAGCCCATGGGCGTCGCCTGAGGCGCGAAGGCCGCTGTGCGTGGTTCCGAAGGCCAGCACCGGCGCTTGGTGCACGTCGAACTGCCTGACCTCCGACCCCTCCGCCGTGAACAAGCTGCCGTCTGAGCTTCCGCCCACCGTCGCGTCGCCCCACTTGGAGACGGCGTAGAAGGGAGAAGCATGTTGAAACACCGCCGAGCCATGCTCCTCACCTGGGGTCCATGCGGCCACCACGCCGTCGCCTCCAGCAGAGAGCCAAACGCGTCGCTCACCGTCCCAAATGAGGTCGTACACCGCCCCTTGGTGTCCACGCCAAACTCGAATTGCCTCCGTTCGCCCCATGCCGCGAAATTGGTTTGTATGTTGCGACCATGCAAGTCATTTGGATTCTCACCGCGGTCTTGATTGTCACCTTGTTCATTCAGTACCGCCGCCGGCTGAAGCGCTGAGCTGCCTCCGTTATTTTTGTCCTCGATGAGCAAGCCTTCCATCCCCAAGGGGACCCGCGATTTTGGACCGACCGCCATGGCGCGCCGGCAGTGGATGTTTGACACTTTGCGAGGGGTGTTTGAGAAGCACGGATTCGTGCCCATCCAAACCCCGTCCTTCGAAAATTTGTCGACGCTCACGGGGAAGTACGGAGAGGAAGGAGACCAGCTCATTTTCAAGATCCTCAACAACGGGGATTACTTGGCGAAAGCAGACGAGGGGCTCCTGTCCTCCAAGAACAGCAAGGCCCTGACGGCGTCCATCTCCAAGAAGGCCCTTCGTTACGACCTCACGGTGCCCTTCGCCCGGTTCGTGGTCATGCAGCGCAACGAGTTGACGTTCCCGTTCAAGCGATACCAAATCCAAAACGTGTGGCGCGGAGACCGGCCCGGCAAAGGGCGCTACCAGGAATTCACCCAGTGCGATTGCGACATCATCGGCACGGAGAACACGCTGGCCGAGCTTGAGCTGGTGCAAATCTTCCACGAGGCCCTGTCGGCGCTCGGCATGCCGGGCTTCCGAATCGCCATCAACGACCGACGCATCCTGCAGGCCTTGTCAGAATCCAGCGGCGTGCCCTTATCCTCGTTCACAGATTGGACGGTTGCCGTGGACAAGCTCGACAAGGTGGGGCTGGAAGGGGTGGCCAAGGAATTCGAGTCTCGCGGCATTCCAGATTCTGCCTTGGCCATGATTGAGAAACTTCTGGGCATTCGCCAGGCTTCTGACGCCCAAGCGGCGTTGGACCAGATGGCAGAGCTGCTCGGCGAAGGGTCGAGTGCGGCTGAAGCCTTGGGTGAATTGGAAGATTTGGTGCGTCGGGCCACCCTGTCCGGCGTCCCAGAGGCGCACCTGCATGTGGACCCGCTGCTTGCGCGCGGGTTGGACTATTACACCGGGGCCATTTTCGAGGTGGTGGTGGAAGACGCTCCCGTGGGCAGCATTTGTGGGGGCGGCAGGTACGCCGACTTGACCGGCATTTTCGGTTGGAAGGGCGTCAGTGGTGTTGGGGTGAGCTTCGGGGCAGACCGGATTGAAGATGTGCTCAACCACGTGGAAGGTTGGCCCGCCTTGTCCAGTGTCGGCCTCGATGTGATGGTCGCCCAGATGGAATCGGGAGACGTGGAGGCTGAACTGGCCGCCGCCCAAGCGTGTCGCCAGGCCGGATTGTCGAGCGAGCTGTACCCAGATGCCGCCAAGTTCAAGAAGCAATTCAAATACGCCAACGACCGCGGTGTGCGTTGGGTGATGGTCCTCGGAGAGGACGAGCGCGCCTCGGGTGTGGTCTCCTTGAAGGACATGGTGGAAGGCCAGCAGGATCAGCTTCCCTTGGCGGAAGCCATTGCCAAGATTCAGGCTTCTTGAGCGGACTCTTTTTGATGAAACAAATGGTCCAGATTGGTTATCGCATCAGCATCAATGTCAGCTTGTTGAGTTGAATTGATGTCTGCGTAATTTGACAGGGCTTCTTCGATGCGATTCAGCCTGGGAATCCAGTCTTCCGACGGTTGTTCAGGATGCCTTTCCAAGTCCAAGACGTCGCGCAACGCCTTGCTGGTGTCGGCCAACTGACGCTCCAACAACCGAGCTTCTTCAGGGGTGCATTCTTGGTGACGAACCATGTTGCGTTCCAGCGCGTCAAGCAAGAGTTGAACGCCTTCCTTGATGCGGTTCAATTGTGCCAAGGATTGTTGCTGTTCTTGCAGTTTTTCGCGTTGAAGCGCGGTTTCGTTGAGCCGCATGGTGGCGTCTCGGACGTGAAGAAATCTCTGTTCCAACCTCGCCAGTTGACTTGGTCGAGGGACGGCGGTGTCTTCAAACGAACGGGTCTTGTGGACGGTCCGCCAACCCCACAAGCCCCCCAACACCAAGGCTGCCAAAGGTGTGGCCCACATCACGAATTCACGAAGGTTGGTCTTGGCCGGAGGAGGAGCGAAGCACGTTGGAGACCCACTGCCGTGCTGCAGAAAATGGCCCTTCGGTTCCCTCGGCCACACGTTCTTCTTGCCGAGCCCAGAGGCCATGGTGGCTTTGCATGTGTTGCTCAACCAAGAGTTGTCTCGCGTGCCGGTGCATGGCTGTGAGCCGCTGTGTGGCGCGCTGCCGCGTCCACCATCCGTTGGCGGTCCACGTGTTCTGGAGTTCGTGGAGTTTGTCCCACAGGGTGTCGATGCCTTCTCCCGTCAGGCTGGACGCCAAAACCACATGGGCAGGGGTCCCTGAAGGTGGCATCGGCAAGAGGTGCAAGGCTTGGGAGTACGCCGCGGCCGTGAGCTGGCTGGATTTCACGCGGTCGCCGTCGCACTTGTGCACCAGGAGGATGTCGCACATTTCAACCACACCTCGCTTGATGCCCTGGACGTCGTCGCCGGCCCCGCCAATGAGGGTGAGCACGAAGATGTCGACCATGTCTCGCACGGTGACTTCGCTTTGTCCGACCCCAACAGTTTCCACCAAAATCAAATCGAACCCAGCCGCTTCGCAGAGTTGGATGGCTTCGGAGGTGGCACGGGTGACCCCACCCAACGTGCCTGAAGCGGAGGAGGGTCTGACGAACGCATCTGGATGCATGGAGAGGCTCTGCATGCGGGTTTTGTCCCCGAGAAGTGAACCTTTCGTGCGTGTGGACGACGGATCGACCGCCAGCACCGCCACGCGGTGACCCCGGTCGATGGCGTCCATGCCGAGCCGCTCAATCAAGGTGCTTTTGCCCGCACCAGGAATGCCTGTGATGCCGAGCCGCTGGGTGGCCCTCTCTGCACGGTGGGTCCGACGAAGGAGTTCTTCGTTGCGGGCCTGGTGTTCAGGCAGCGTGCTCTCCACCCATGTGATGGCCTGTGCGAGGGCATCGCGTTTGCCCGCCAACACCGCCTCGGCGAGGGATTCAGCCGTCCACGAGGGAACCCCATGGATGGAGGACTTCGCCAGGTTCCGGGCGCGCGCCCGTGCGTCAGAGGAGGCCTTGTCGGTCACGTTCGGAAGATACGTGAAAGGAGGGGGGAGGAAAGCCCTGCAGGCGCGTACTTTGTGGACATGCGTCTTGAATTCATGGCCGTGATGGTGGGGTGGCTTGTGTGGGCCAGTTCCGGATGGGCACAAACGTCCACAGACACCACCTGGGTCGTGTCCGGCTCGGTGTCTGGCGAAGGCGGCCGTTGGATTCCGTCCTCCATGGTGGTCAACCGTCGGAGCAGTGCGGGGGAGTTCATTGGCCAGGACATGGAGTTTTTGGTGCGCGTGCAACCTGGAGACACATTGGTCTTTGGTGCAGTGGGGTACCACAGCCTGGAAAAAGTGGTCCATTCGCCTTCCAGACTTGATGTGAAGCTGAGGATGCTTCAGGTGGAAGTTGGCACGGCGGAGGTGATTGCCCCGCGGACGCTCCAGGAGATTGTGCGAGACATCCAGGCCCTGGGGTACAACGAAGAGGACTTTCGGCTGTCCGGTGTGAACGCGATGCAGAGCCCGATCACCTTCTTGTACGAGGCCTTCTCCCGCCAAGCCAACAGCAAGCGCCAGGTGGAACAATTGGAAAACGACGACCGCCGGCGAGCATTGCTCCAAGAGCTTTTCACCAAATACGTGGACTACGACATCGTGGACCTTGAGCCCTGGGAATTCGAATCGTTCGCCCGGTTCTGCGATCCGGGGGACGAGCAGTTGAAGCGTTGGTCACAGTACGAGTTCATCCAGTACGTGAAGCAGCGTTATCAGGTCTTCCGGATGATGCCGAGAACCATGCCTGCGGAGGACATGGATTACCATTTGGACGAAGACTGACGGAACCACCTCGCCGGTTGGACGTCAGTCCACGAGGTAGCTCAGGTGGAGGTAGAGGATGAACCACTTGAACAGCATGCCCGTCAGGCACAAACCCACTGCGGCCACCCGAGGCACCTGCCACCGTGAGGCGATGTGGTCAAACCGGAGCACCAAGTCCACAAACAGGACCATCACGGCAATGAGTTCAAAAATGTTCAAGAGCGACTGCACCTCCGCGAGCGCCTCCGCCAGGGCACGCGCCTGGCCTTGCAAATGCGCCGTGAAAAACACCACGTTGTAGCCCAACAACAGGCCGAGAACACCTTGGAGGATGCGGTTGTTTTCCATGCATCAAAAGTACACGGCCCGTTGTTTGAAAGCTGCACCAAAAGGCTTGACTTTCCGCAACCACACCACCAACTTGCAAGTATGAAATTTCGATTCGCATCGGCTTTTGGTTGGCTCATTGGAGCAGCGCTTCTGGCGGCCACCCTGGCTTCTTGTGCTCCCCAAGCAGAGACGTGCAGCGCGTACCAACAGGTGCAGCCTGCCACCCACCAAGCGCACTGAGTTCGGCCTCAGAACTGCCAGTATATGAAGGGGCGGGCGGCATCTTGTTGTCCCCAAACCGCGAGTACGGCGCACGCCATCCACAGGCACCAACACGCCCACAAGGGCCACTTTTGAACGAAAGCCTCCCAGGATGCCCTGATTGAATCGGGCATGAGGTGAAGGAGGTATCCTGACACCATGAGACCCAACGCCGCCCACGTGGTGGGGTCCACCGTGTGGGCCATTGTGGACGTCGCGGGTGTGGTCAAGTTAGCCCACAAGGCCAAGGCGGTGTCCCAGGCGCCCTCGGGCTGCATCGTTTCGTCGCCTTGATTCCAGAACACCAGGCTTCCTGCACGGAACCAAATTCGGCTGAAGACCACCACATGAAACGTCAAGAGCCACCCCAGTGCACGCCGCCAGGGGGTGTGGGTGGAAGGGGAGAGCACAATCCACGCCACCAAGGCCGCGCCGTTGACGGCGCCCCACGTCACAAAGTTGACGTGGGCTCCGTGCCACAAGCCGCCGAGCAGCATGACCAACAGGACGTTCGCGGCGGTGGCCATGCGCGCATGGGCTGTGGTGGACATGAGTCCCCATGCGATCGCCAAAAGCACGCCGCCCACGAGCACAAGCCATCCTCCAAACGACCCCCAAACCATCCCTGCCCAGGCCAACATCCCCAACAAGAACCCCCATGTGACCTTGGAAAATTTCCGGTTGCCCCCAAGTGGGATGTAGACGTAGTCCCGCCACCATTGAGAGAGGCTCATGTGCCAACGGCGCCAAAAGTCTGCCGGAGACGTCGCGCGGTAGGGGAAGTTGAAATTTCGGGGCAAGTGGATGCCCAACAGCCCTGCCATGCCCTGGGCCATGTCGGTGTATCCGCTGAAATCTGCGTACACCTGAAGGCTGTATCCGTACAAGGCCACCAAAGTCCATGCCGTGGGCGTGGACCCTGGATCGGCGAACGCGGGGTCCACAAGCCAAGTGCCCACAACGTCCCCCAGCAACACCTTTTTCATCATGCCCTGCGCAAGCAGAACCACAAAGGGCTTCAAGGCAGCAGGCGCGGTGTTCCAAGTTGGGCGAGCCAGCTGGGGCAAGAAGGAGGTGGCCCGCACGATGGGGCCCGCCACAAGCTGAGGGAAGAACGTGAGGTAGGTGGCAAACGCCAGCAAACCCGGTGGCGTGGCCAGTGTGCGTCGGTGCACGTCCACGAGGAAGCTGATGGCTTGAAACGTGAAAAACGAGATGCCCAGCGGCAGCATCCAGGCATCCAACCTGAACGTTCCGGAAGCCAGGAGCCCCAAGTCGAAAGTGTCGTCGATGAAGAACGCGTATTTGAAGGCCGCCAGTCCCAAGACGTTGATGGCCACGCCCAATGTCGTCGTCCAGGCGCGCGAAGGGCCGCGCAACCGATGAATCAGCTTGCCAAGGCCGTGGTTGAGCAGCACGGAGCTGGCCAAGATCACAGCGCATGGGGCCGCGGCCAAGAGGTAGAATCCAGCGCTGAACGCCAGCAGCAGTGCGCTGCGAAGCCGGACCGCTCGTGCCTCGGAGAGTTTCGAGTTGGCCCCATTCAGCCAGGTCGACGCCATGAACGCACACGCGAACAGCAGCCAAAATTCCCACGACGTGAACGACATGGTCATGGTTCCATCAGTTTGGCGGGTTGGATTCGTCGATTGGCCCACAAGGCCCGTTCGTGCGCAAGCGCTTGGATGAGCCTTTGGGCGGCTTCTTGCGCCCCCCGGACCGAGAAGTGGACGTGGTCGTCTCCAGCCCACCGTTGGTCCACCCACCGCTTCATCGCCCCAGGGCCACCCATGACCGCTTGCAGGTCCCAATGAAGCGCATGGTTGGCCAGGGCGGTGTCTCTCAATGCCGTTACGGTGTGCTGCAGGCCTGGGTAGGTGTTGACGTTTTTCCCCATGTCGGAGGGGCCGATGAACAGGATGGGCACCCCGGGCCATTGTGCTTGGATGTGGCGGATGTTTTGGCCCACTTTCTGCGCATAGCGCCTCGCACCTTTCGCGTTGGCGATGGAGGGCACGGCGTTGCCCCCGAATTGAAGGACCACCAGGGCAGGGTTGGTTTGTTCCTGAAGGAGGTGCCAGTCGGCGTCGGGGACGTCGTCGAACAACGTGCCCGACCCTCCCCGCATGGCCAAGTTGTGGACGTACACGCCCGGACCTGACGTGAGGTTGGCCCCCAACAAGGTGGCGCCAGCCGTCCGCCAAGTCCTGCCATCCAGGCCTTCTTCATGCGTCCAAGCTTGCCACGGAGCCGCAGCGGAGGGGGAAGAGGTGGTCCTGGGGGAGACGTCCCATTGGCCTTCGCCTGCCTGCCAAAGGGCCATATTCGACCACGTTTGGCAGTGCGCGCGCGCCATGGGGTTGGACCGAAGGGTCCACGTCGAGGCCGAGTCGAACCGGTTGACCGCCAAAAAGGGCAACCGTCTGGCTTCGGCGTCGCGCCGCGGTCCAAACCCTGCCACCCTGCGCACCTCTCCTGTGGTGGATTGCCTGACCGCAAACGTGGGGGCGGGCGTCAACGGCATCACCCAACCGGCGCCCTGTCCGCCATGTTTTTTCTGGAAGTGTTCACGCAATGCACCTGTGATGCGGTCGCCTTCAATTTGGCTGTCTCCCCAATGGTAGACATCGACTTGCATCCGGTGGGCCTGCTCAAGTTTTTGGAAAAACGTCCCCAACTGAAACCACGCCCGCGCAGACCCGGCAATTTTCCAAGAAGGGGGCAAGGGCACCGAGTCCAACGGCTCCACGTCCACCGTTGTCAAGGGGGGCGACGCATTTGGAGCGTCAGGCAGCCCAAGGACTTGGACGGGCTTGGGGGCCATTGGCGCCATGCGGCCTGCCGGTGGCGAGAACAAGCGCCAAGGTGGGGCGGGCATCCAGGTGTTCAAGGCCACCCACAAGGCCAAAAAACTTCCCCACATCAGGCCCCAGGATGCCCAGGATTTCATGGCGAGGGAATTCGGAGACGCATGCCCGCTTGAAGGTTGTCCCACACGCCGTTCCAGGGCCCCAGGCATGTTGGACTGACGCCGTGGAGTCTGGAAATGCTGTACACGGTCTCGCCGTGCTGGACGACATGGACCGCCGGCAAGTCCAAATTCTCCATCAGCCGCACACCCGTTCGAACGCGCTCGGCCGACAGGACAGCAGGGCCGAAGCCCAACGCCGTGGTCATGGCCTCTTGAGGCGAGTTGGCGGCACCCAGGGTGGACCAAAAGTCGTCAGGCACTTGGGGGCATCCGCAGGGCACGTCGTCGCCACACACAGGCGTGTCGAACACCAAGGCTGGAAGCCACTGTGCACTCGGCGGGAGGTCGTGGGCGGCCTGGGCGACCCGCCACCCCTCTGCGCAAGGGGCCGCTCGAAGCCACAGTTGTTGGACTTCGGTGAAATTCTCAGCCCGCCAAAAGGCCATGGCTTCACGCGCGTTGGGCCAGGTGGTTTCCCATGCCGACTCCCACACATCTGGCAGCCGAATGTCTTGGCGGAACCCCACGGGCACTTCCTCGCATGGCGATTGCGCCGCGGAGACGCATGAGGCGCCCAACACGAGTGCCAGGCACATCGCAATCCTTCGAGGTGTTGGGGCAGTCCACATCTTCTCCAAAATTATCTCCACGCAGCACGCCGGCTCGATGCGGAGGCCACAGGTTCTGCACCACAGAATCCGATTTCTCCAACCCAACCTTGCATGAACCCTGATTTTTATGTAAATTACAAATGAGGTCAAGGGCGAGAGCCGACCTCGTTGTGAATCGTAGAAGGGGTGTCTGCAACGGTGGACCCCCTTTTTTCATGCCCGGTTCTCGGGGCATGAACCTCAAGAGCCTTCAGCGTGTTTCCCTGCCATGCACGAATTGCGCACTTCCATGGTTTTGCCCATTTCGCTCGACGAGGCGTGGGCCTTTTTCAGCGTTCCCGACAATTTGGATGAAATCACCCCGCCAGACATGGGGTTCGAAATTTTGACAGAGAACGAGCGCCGCACGTACTCGGGCCAAATCATCCGGTACCGCGTCCGTCCATTGCTGAACATCCCCATGACGTGGGTCACAGAAATCACGCACTGCGAGGACCGGTCGTACTTCGTCGACGAGCAGCGGTTTGGGCCTTACGCGTTGTGGCATCACCAGCACCACTTCAAGGAGGTCGAGGGCGGCGTCCAAATGGATGACATCCTGCACTACAAACTGAAAGGAGGGTGGCTGGGTGACAAGCTCACCGGATGGCTGGTGCACGGACGGGTGCAGGGCATCTTCGATTACCGCACGGATCTGTTGTTGAAGCGATTTGGGGGCAAGGACCTCAGCTGATCACTGGCAGAGGACGTTGGCGGCCCAAGCCGCCATGAGCAGGTCGGGTTTCACCTTGGACCGGAAACCGAGCGACGTGATGTAGCCTGAGCTGGCGCTGACCAACTTGTGGCTGGCGTGCTGGCTGTCGCTGTTGAAGTCCAGGTCAATTTGGGCGACGCGCAAGTCGCACTCTTCAAGGATGAGGTTGGCCAGGGCCACAGAACGCTCGGTCTCTCCCCAAAGCTTGGTCCACATGTCGAGGATCTTGGGCACGCGCTCCCTTCTGTAAATGACGTGGGCGCCGTTGTTGGGGAAGCGGAACACCACCGTGGTGACGTACACCGTGTGGCGCTTGTGGTTCTGGGAGTCGCAGCCGACGTGGACTTCGATTTCCGATTCTTGGGTCATGGCGGCGATGTACTCACAGACGTCGTGCGTCAATGTGCCCCCCATGACTTTGAACCGCCGATCTTCCGCATCCATGTCCACCAAACTACTCGCGGTTGGGCGCAAAAAAAAGCAGGACCGAGGCCCTGCTTCTTCATGTTATGCACAATCTCAGCGGTCCAAAGCCACGTCGATCAGGTGACGCACGTGCGCGCGGTGGGCACGTGTCAATCCGTCGGGCGAAGAGGCGTCCCGCTGCTGCCGGTCGATGCGACGCAACTGAGCCAGGACCACGCTTTGGGCCACGCCAGTCAAGCGGCTCTTCTCGCCAAGTGCGGCAATCAACGCCTCGACGTACATGAGCTGCAGTCCTTGGCGGTAGGTGTTCACGGACGTGCGCAAGTCCGCCTTGAAAATGGACTCCGTCAAATCGTCCATGTACTCTGCGAGGTCGTAGGTGTTGCCGTACAGGCCACTGTCGAGGATGCGCATGAGCACCTTGGGGTTGACCAAGTGGGCCAGGGCGCCGCGCTGGGCTCCGGCCACCCGTGCATGGATCTTGGGATCCTCACCACCGCCGAAGAACCCAAACCCGCGACGCTGGGCCTGCAAGTAGGCCAGCACGTCGGCTTGGGCGTCGAAGGCGTTGGGTGCAAAGGCGTAGGTGCTCAGTGCCTGCATGGCCGCTTTTTGGTCGGCCTCCGAAACAGGGGTGTAGGGGGCGGCTCCGTCCAGTTGTGCCGGGGTGGCGCGGTTGTAGCGCACGCCGCCAATCTGGCGCGTCATCACACGAAGTTGGGTGGCGTACTCCCCAGTCAGGGCGTAGTACGCACGGACCACCTCTTGGTGGCTGTCCACGCCGGGCGCAAAGTTCTCGACGATGGACGGCAGCAGGTCGTTGACCAGTTCACAGCGTTCGGCCGCGTAGGCCACGGGGTCGCTGCTCAGGTCGTAGATGTTGACGTCCGGATTGATGCCGCGTCCGGTGCTCCGCATGTCGTCAGCGTCGTTGCCAAATTGAAGCAACGGGTCGGTCGACTTGGAGAGGATGGCCGACAAGCGGGAGTCCTCCTCAACTTCGTTTTCCAGCCCCACGCTGTAGCCGTACTCGATGACCCACTTGTCGTAGGGGCCGGGGCTGTCGTCGTAGAAGCGGGTTTGCTCCTCAGGGTTGCGCGCAAAGTTGATGGCGGGGTACTCCATCACGGAGTTGCACATGCCGTGCTCAGCCACCTTCGCGGCGTCCTTCAATTCCTCCGGACTCAGCATGGTGCTGGCGTGCATGTTGTGGCTCATCCCGAGGGTGTGTCCCACCTCGTGCAACACCAAACGGTGCAGCGTCTGACGCACAAACTCGGCGTGCTCTTCGTCGTTGAATTTGTACGAACGCATCGCCGCGGCGGCCAACAAGCTGTTGCGCCCCATCACAGCACCTGCGTGGCACCGGTTCATCTGTTCTGCCAGGACTTCGCGCGCTGGACGCGCTTCCAACTCGGCCTCCAATTGCGCGGCTTCTTCGTCCATGCCGGCTTCCAACATGCCGGCTTCTGTGAAGACGTCAAAGCGCCACAACCGGCCCACCATGCCTCCGTATTCCAACATGATGTCTGCGCCGAGGATTTCTCCGGTGCGTGGGTTCACGAAGCTGGGGCCGTAGCCAGAGAAGGGGGGCGACGGGGATGCGGTCCAACGCAACACGTTGTAGCGCACGTCGCCGGCGTCCCAATCTGCATCGTCCGGCTGCACCTTGACGACCACAGCATTCTTGAACCCGAGGGGCTCAAACGCCTGGTTCCACTTCTCCACGCCCGCCTTGATGATGGGGCGGAACTCTTCAGGCGTGGTGTTTTCAATCCACCATGTGATGGGCTTCACGGGCTCCGACATGGCCGCGGTGGGGTCCTTCTTCTCGAGCCTCCAGCGGTGGATCATGTCCATCCAAGGCGTGGCGGTCACGCCGGTCAAATCTTCCACCTCGGTCGTGAAGAACCCAATGCGCGGGTCGTCTGCACGCGGGGTGAAGCCGTCTTCCGGCATGGGCAACAACGCATGGCGGTAGCCGACGGTCACGTAGCGGCCGTCCTGGAATTCAGGCCCGCCCACCGAGGGGCTGCCGTTGTCGTACACGTAGTCCACCGACAGTTCGGTGTTCATGGGGTAGTTCGCGACGTCCACGACCTTGCTCTTGGCTTTGCTCAATTTGCCCAACGCCGACTTCCGTCCTGGACGTGAAGGCGGTTTGATCATTTGCAAGTCCTCGCGCAAGAACAACGCGTCTGCAGACACCACGTAGCCCGTGCTGTCCTCGGCTTCAATCTTGACGCTCGCCAGGATAGGTGTGTTCAGATTGGCCTGGGCCGCTTTGCTGAGCGCGTTGTCAGGGTCCACATGGAAGTTGGTGTTTTCTGCATGCACTTCGAGTTGGCCAAAGTGCCGGTGGAAGGTCACCACCTTGCTGCCCCGGTAGCTTCCGCGGAAGAACCCGCTGGAAACCACACCGTCTTCCACCTGCGAGAAGTAGATGAACTCCTGGTCAAGCGCCGAAGCGGGCACGTGCATGTACATGCTCCCCTTCACCGTGTC
The DNA here is from genome assembly GCA_002729115.1 of Crocinitomicaceae bacterium. Lineage (GTDB taxonomy): Bacteria > Bacteroidota > Bacteroidia > Flavobacteriales_D > Sanyastnellaceae > UBA11663. Next base: position 14,490 of record PBWG01000147.1, read on the forward strand.
TTGGTAGAGGTTGAAGAGCCCCTCGGTCGCCTTGAAGTCTTCGGTGAATTCACCCACGGATTTCAGCTTGTCTTTGCCGCCTTTTTTGGCGCCATCGACTTGGGCTGCATTTCCTTTCTTTCCCTTCTTTTTCTTCCCTTTTTGGGCCAAAGCGTCGGCTGGAGCCAAACCCAGCATGGCCGCGGCAAGGAGGCAAGCTGCAAAGCGTTCGATTCGAATCATGGCAACAAGTTACCACGACTTGTGCGCCCCTCCGGACTCACTTGAACCCGCGCACCTTTTTCAGGTGTTCGTAGGCGTCTTGAACCTCCAAAAAGCGCACCTCCGCTTGCTTGGCGTACGCCTCGCCCATGTCACGCACTTTGTCCGGATGGAACTTGAGTGCGAGCCGTCGGTAGGCTTTCTTGACCTCGGCATCGGAGGCGCTTTGGTCGACTTCCAAGACGGTGTAGGGGTCCGGTTTGTCGCTGTGGAACGGCGCCTCAATCGACGCACGGTCCTTGTCGCTGATGCCCAAGGCACACGCCATGCGACGAATGAGTTCCACTTCCCGCGGATCCACGTTGCCATCTGCCCGGGCAATGCCATAGAGGTATTGCAGCAAGAGCAATCGCTTGGCGTGGGGCATGTTGGCCCGGATCTGCATGCAGACCCCCCGCACGTCGACCGGGTTCTTCAGGGCTTCCCGCAGGGCCAAGGTCAGTTGCTCGGCTTGGGCTTGCCCAAAATTGGTCTTGAAGAACGACTTAACGTAGTCCAATTCGGATTTCAGCACGCGGTTGTCCGCCTGCATGACGGCGGCGCTCAAGACCACCATGCTCAGGGCAAAGTCCCCCGCTTGGGTGGGCCTTGTCCTGGTTCGTGCCTGCGCCCTTCCGCCGCCCGCATGGCCTGCGCCACCAGGCATCCCGCCGTCCATGGCCAAGCTGTCGTCGGAGAACATCTTGCCCAGCCAATAGCCCATGACGCCGCCGATGGGCCCGCCAAGGGCCCATCCGACAGCGCCACCAATCCACTTGGCGTAGGCCATCAGTCTTGGTGCAGTTGGGCGAACCCGTCCTGGATGAACGCCGTCAACTCTTCCCCTTCCAGAAGGCCTTGCGAAAGGCGAGCCAGGTTGGCCGCTTGCTTGGCCAGGGCGTTGCGTTTCGCATCGTCCGTTTCGTTCAGAAGGCTGGTGGCCAAGGGGTGGTTGGCGTTGACCGTCACTTCGTAGCTGTCAGGCATGTCTCCGAACATCTGGATGCCGCCGCCGCCCACAGCTTGTTGCTCCTTCATGCGGCGCATGAATTCACTTTGGGTGATCACAAGCGGGGCCGCATTGGGCGACATCGGGGCGAATTGCACCTTGTACCCTTCGCCAGGAAAGGCGCCTTCCAAGATGGGCTTCAGCGTGTCCTTCTGGGCGTCGTCCAGCGCGGAGGTCAACTCCTCGTCCTTTTCAATGAGCTTGTCGGCGATGTCGGCGTCCACCCGCTTGAATTGAACGTCGGAGTGGGTTTGCTCCAGCTTGCCCACCACGTGCGCGGCCAGCGGGCCGTCCATCACCAGCACCTTGTAGCCGCGGTCGGTGGCCTCCTTCACGTAGCTGTGTTGTCCTTCCACGTGGGGGGTGTAGGGGAGGATGACCTTGCCGTGCTTGTCCTTTTGGGTTTCTCCGACGGCGGCCAGCAATTCCTCGTGGGTGTGGCCCTTGCCTTCGCTGTCCTTGTACAAGAAGAACTTTTGGGCGCGCTCTGCAAACTTCTCGTCGGTGAGCATGCCGTATTCCACAAACACGCGGAGGTCGTCCCATTGGGCTTCAAACGCAGGTCGGTCCTTCTTGAACATCTGCGCCAGCTTGTCGCTGACCTTCTTGCTGATGTGGCCGGAGATCTTCTTCACGTTGGCGTCCTCTTGCAAGTAGGAGCGGCTGACGTTCAGGGGGATGTCTGGCGAGTCGATGACCCCATGCAGCAGGGTCAGAAAGTCAGGCACGATGTTCTCCACGTTGTCCGTGATGAACACCTGGTTGGAGTAGAGGTGGATGCGGTTCTTTTGCAAGTCCATTTGCTTCTTCAACTTGGGGAAGTAGAGGATGCCCGTCAGGTTGAAGGGGAAGTCGACGTTCAGGTGGATGTGGAACAACGGGTCCTCGAAGTTCATGGGGTAGAGGTCCCGGTAGAATTCGGCGTAGTCCTCGTCTTGGAGGTCCGCCGGCTTCTTGGTCCAAGCGGGCTCGGTTTTGTTGACCACAAAGGGGACGTCGATGCTGACCTTCTTGACGTTGCCTTCGTCGTCTTTGGCTCCCTCGGGATCGTCCACGTACTCGGACTTGGTGCCCTGGACGATCTCCACAGGCATGAACTTGCAGTAGGTGTTCAGGATTTCGCGGATGCGCTCCTGGGCGAGGAATTCTTTGGCATCCTCAGAGACGTGCAACACGATGTCCGTCCCAGCTTGGGCCTTGTCGACGTCTTCCAGCGAGAAGTTGGGTGAGCCGTCGCAGCTCCATTTGACAGCCTGGGAGCCCTCGCGTTGACTCAAGGTGACAATGTCCACCCGGTCGGCGACCATGAAGGCAGAGTAAAAGCCCAAACCGAAGTGTCCGATGATGGCTTGCTTGGCGTCGGCGTCCTTGTACTTCTCCAGAAAGTCGGTGGCGCCAGAAAACGCGATTTGGTTGATGTACTTGTCGATTTCCTCTGCGGTCATCCCGATGCCCGCATCTCGGATGGTCATGGTGCCCGCTTCTTCGTCCAACAACACTTCGACTTGAGGTGTGACGGTGATTTCTGCGATTTCACCGAGTTGCGCCAACATCTTGCGCTTCTGGGTGGCGTCCACGGCGTTGGAAACCAACTCCCGCAAGAAAATTTCCTGGTCGCTGTACAGGAACTGCTTGATGATGGGGAAGATGTTGTCCGTCGTGACGTTGATGGTGCCTTGTTGTGCCATGTTGATGTGTGTTCAAATGAAAAGACGCCGCCCTCGGGCGACGTCCTGCGACAGTCAATTCTTGTGCCAGTCCACGTCAGAAGGACGAAGTCTGACAGAAGCGTCACGCTCGCCCCCTGAGAGATGACATCGTGTCAGAAGTTTGGACGCAACTTGGCGCGCTCGTGGTGGGACACGATGGTTTGGACCACTTCGTACGGGGTGTCGGCCACGTGGAAGAGCTTGTGGTCGTCGGGGCTGATGGTCTTGTATTTGGTTTTCATGGTGTCCTCGAACCAATCCAACAAGCCGCCCCAAAATGTGCTGTCGTACAGGA
>PBWG01000148.1 GCA_002729115.1 Crocinitomicaceae bacterium
AGACCGGAGGCAGCGTGACGTGAGGCCGCCCGTGAAGATCCAGATTGTGTCTCCGTGGCAAGCCAGGTTTCCGTTGGAGGCTGCGAACGCCGCCTCACCTTCCTGCGGCACGGGGAGCGAGCCGCATGGCAGGCGGTCCCAATGGATGCCGCCGTCGTGGGTGCTCAACAGCGTGAAGCACCCCTCGGTGGCGTCGCCAAACACCATTCCACGTTGGCCGTCGAGCCAAACCATGGCGTCCAAGAACATCGCGCTGTCGGGGTTGTGGTAGGTCCACTCGGGTGTCATGGATGTCTTGGAGGCCCTTGCGATCCAAGCGGGCGATGCAATGCCCACGGCATGCCAATGGTCGGCCGAGTGACCCGAGGCCCGGAACGAGGGGTGGGTGCTGTCGGGCGCCATCCATTGGGCCATGTCCCAGGTTGCACCGCCGTCCAAGGTCTGTCCAACCCAGCCGTTGGAGCCCGCGAACCGAACGTGGCCCGGACCAAGGACGTCCAAGGATCGAACGGAACAAGGCAGTTCAAGGTGAAGCAAGTCGGGCTCTGGTGCTTGGCAACAGGACCACATGAAGGTCACAACGAGGGAAAGAAGCAAGGTGCGCATGGCGTGGGTGTGAAAGACTTGCTGCAAGGTCGTGGAGAAGTTCCAAGTGAATCCTGCCCGCACACAAGTGAAATGAAACACCTTGAACTCCATGAGTTTGTCGCGCTTTATAGCCTTGATGGTGGTGTGGTGGTTCACAGGCGTGGCGGCGGGCCAGTCCATCCCAGAAGCAGTCTTGACGGTGTTGACAGCCGAGCGAGGTGAACTGTTGCCTTTGCCAGGGGCGACCGTCAGTTGGTCTTGCGACGGTCAAGTGGTCCACACGCTGACAGACCTCCAAGGCCAGTTTGTGCGCCCTTCCGAGGCGGGTGATTGCGAGGGGGCGTGTGCTGTGACGGTTCGTTTTGTGGGCTACGAGTCCCAAACCTTGGCCTGCGAAGCATTTTCGGAGGCCAGGGATGTGAACGTGGTGATGGTGCCCAACACCGAGGCGTTGTCCGAGGCGGTGGTCACAGCCAGCATCCGCGGGTCCACCGTGGCCGAGGAGACCGTACCCGTGGCTGTGTTGAAACCTTATTTGGCCCAAAGTGCGAACACCCTTGACCTCAAGGGGCTTGTGGCCAAAACGCCCGGCGTGTCCATCTTGGACGGCCAGGTGAGCATCCGAGGAGGCAGCGGGTACAGCTACGGCGTGGGCAGCCGGGTCCAAATGCTGCTCGACGGCCTGCCTCTTCTGAGCGGGGATTTGGGGGAGATTTGGTGGTCCTACCTGCCCATGGAGCACGTCGATCAGGTGGAAGTCGTCAAGTCCTCGGCCTCGGCGATGTACGGATCTGGGGCGTCCAACGGGGTCATCCACATGCGGACCGCGTGGCCAGGGGACACCTCAGAAACCCGCGTGTCGGTCTTCAATGGCGTTTACCAAGCGCCGGATTCGGCCAACTGGCGTTGGTGGCGAGACAGCTACACGCCTGTGTCGAACGGCATGGATGTGTCTCACCGTCAAGGGTTTGGGAAGGTCGACCTGGTGGCAGGAGGGAGTGTGTTTTCTGACAAAACCTATTTGTCTGTGGGCCACGAACAACGCCTGCGCGGGCACCTCAAGGCGCGGTGGAAGCCGTCTTCTGCGTGGCAAATCGGTGGCGCAGTTCAAGCTCAATACCAGCAAATGGGTCGGTTCATCTTGTGGGACGACTTCGCCACGAGTGCCTACCTCCCCATGGAAGGCACTTCGAGCGAAGACCGGTGGATCAATTGGCATGCCGACGCTTGGGCGTCGTGCACGCCTGAAGAGGGAGGCAGCCACCACCTGCAGACGAGGGTGTACCAAACCTCGCGGTACGGCTCTAGCCCCGATCCTTCCATGACCAGCACGTTGTCCATGCTGCAGTACCGTCATGTCCGTGAGGTCGGAGAACACGGCCTGGCCCAGGTCGGGGCGTTTGCGTCGGCCCAGAGTTCGTTTTCTTCGTTGTACCCAGACATTGAGTTGCTCACGTTCAACCCCGCTGTGTTTGCCCAAATCGATTGGGAACGGGACTTGTGGAAATGGACGGCCGGGGTGAGGGCGGAGGCCAACGAGAATCCAGGGTTTTACTCCGAGTCGTCGGGGCCGACGTTACGGTTTGGGGTGAACCGCGGCTTGGGTGCAGGAACCCGCGTCAGGCTGTCGTACTGCGAGTCCCTGCGCTTCGCGTCCATTGCGGAGCGTTATGTGGAAGGCACGCTGACGGACGGCATCAACATCCGTGGCAACCTCGACTTGCAAAACGAATCGGGAAACAACTGGGAGGTCGGACTGGTCCACGAAATCAAGTCCGACAACCAGTCTTGGGTGTTGGATGCGTCGGCGTTTGTCCTGAACTACGACGACATGATCGAGTACACCCTCCAGGCGGAGACGGACTCCTTGGGCAGCATTGTGATCGTCGATGGGGTGCCTCAGTTTTTCTTCCAGCCGCTCAATTTGGGCAAGACCAGGATTGCCGGGGTGGAGGGTTCCGTGGCCGGCCAAGGACGCGTGGGGCGTGTGCCGGTTCGTGTGGTCGCAGGAGGGACGTTCAATTACGCTGGGGACTTGGCCAACGACCCGGCCCAAGACAGCCTGCACATCTTTGTCCAAAACATGGTCCAAAGCATGGGCAGCTCCCGGGACAGCCTTGTGGCGGCGGGTTCCCTGTTGAAGTACCGGAACAAGGGGTCTTTGAAGGTGGATGTCGAGTGGGACATGGGGCCATGGACGGCCGGTGTGGCCCTGAACCACGAGAGCTTCATCGACGCGGTGGATTGGTACTTCGAAGAACTTGTCAGTGGGCTGGTCAATTTCCGGGAGCAGTTCACGAACGGGGCCCGGCGCTGGGACGCCCGGTTGACCTACACGGCACCTCGGGGACAGCGGTTCAGCGTGGTGGTGAACAACCTCAACAACGCGGTGCTCAGCAACCGCCCAGGCATCATGGCGCCGCCGCGTCACGTCATGCTTCGGTTCGACACGAGGTTCTGAGGACTTCGGGGTGCAACCTTTGAGAAGGGGTGTAGGTTGTGCGTGCGGTGGCGTGTACTTTCACGCCACGAACCTAGAACCTTGAGACCATGTTTTTGAAGTTGAATCGCGCCTGTTGGGCGCTCGCGCTGGCCCTTCTCGGCGCAGCCAATGTGAATGCCCAGGGGCACATCCCCGGGGAGTTCATTGTGATGTTCCATGCCCAGCAAGACGCGGAGAAATTCGCCTCTGCCTACGGGTTGGAATGGGCTCAGGCCCTTTCGCCCCGCGCCCACATTCACTTGTTGCGACTTCAAGGCGAGACCACGTCGGCGCAGGACTGGGCTGTGCTCCGGGAATTGCAAAACGACCCTCGTTTGGAGGCGGTGCAGTTCAACCACGAAGTCCAAAACCGGGAAACCGAGCCCAACGACCCCCAACTCCCGCAGCAGTGGCATCATGTCCAGAGCGGGGACCACGACATCGATTCTGATTTGGCCTGGGACATCACCACAGGCGGTGCGGCGGCCGACGGTTCACGCATCGTTGTGGCGGTCCTTGAGGGCGGCGGTTCCAACTACAACCACGTCGACTTGATCGACAACCACTGGGTCAACACCGCTGAAATCCCGGGCAACGGCATCGACGACGACGAAAATGGCTTTGTCGACGACTACGACGGCTGGAACTCTGGAGCCAACAACGACAACATCGCGGCGGGCGGCCACGGCACCTCGGTGTCGGGCATGATCGGCGCCACGGGCGACAACGGCCTCGGCGGGGTTGGCGTCAACTGGGATGTGGACATCATGCAGGTGGACATGGGCAACGGCTTGTCGGAGGCCAATGTGATTGCGGCCTACAACTACCCCTACGAGATGCGGGCCATCTTCAACGAGAGCGACGGCGCGCGCGGTGCTTTTGTGGTGGCCACCAACGCGTCTTGGGGCATCGATTTGGCCAACCCGGCCAATTACCCCGTGTGGTGCGCGTATTACGACGACTTGGGTGAGCAGGGCATTTTGAATTGCGGTGCGACGGCCAACCAGCAGTACAACATCGACACGCAAGGCGACATGCCAACAGGCTGCAGCTCGCCCTACATGGTCGCTGTCACGGCGACCAACAACAACGACGTGCGGACCTTCTCGGGTTACGGCGCGACCACCATCGACCTCGGTGCGCCTGGCGACCAGGTGTACCTGCCAAGCGGGTCGTCAGGCTACAGCAGCACAAGCGGCACCTCGTTCGCAAGCCCTTGTGTGGCCGGCGCCATCGCCTTGGTGTACAGCGCGCCGTGTCCTGATTTGATGGGATTGGCGCTGTCCAACCCTCAAGCGGCCGCGGATTTGGTCCGGGGCTACATCCTCGACGGCACCGACGAAGTGTCCAACTTGATCGGCGAGACCGTCACGGGAGGAAGGTTGAATGCGTTCAACTCTTTGAACCTGGCCATGGCCAATTGCGGCCCGCTCGAATGTGATCCAGACTCGATCTACGCCTCGACCTCGTGCGTGTACGACATGGAGTCGGCACAGGTCATAACCCAGATTGAATTGGGGGTGGAGTTGAGCTCGTTCTTGTGTGCGACCTCCACGGTCTGCATGACCAACACTTCTGACTCGTCGGCAGTGATGTGCGACTCTCTGGCCATTAACTCTGGCGACACCTACTTGTTCGACGCGGTCGCGCCCAACGCGGTGTACGAATTTTATTACACGGTGGATTCGTTGGCGAGCGACGTGGTGGTTGTGGAGACCCCTGCGTGCGACGCCCTGATTCCAGGTTGCACCGGTCCAACCGCCTACAACTACAACCCAGACGCCACGATCGACGACGGGTCATGCGACTTCCCATGCGTGGATGTGCAGTTGACCATTCTGACCGACTGCTGGCCGGATGAAGTGGGGTGGGAGATTGTCTCTGCCGACACGGTGGTGGCGTCGCTGTCGCCGGGCACTTACGCCGAGGAGGAGTCGGAATACGTATTTGAGCAATGTTTGACCGAGGGGTGCTACACCTTTGTGTTGACCGACGAGTACGGAGACGGACTGAACGGGGCCGCTTGGAACCAATGTGGTGTGGACGGCGACTACATGGCGACCGACTCGTCAGGCATGGTGCTGTTCCAAATGGACGATGCCGACTACGGAGACCAAATCGAGCACAACTTCTGCCTGCCCGCCATCTTTGGATGCACCGACGAGGATGCATGCAACTACAACGGTGAAGCCAACACGGACAACGGCCTGTGTGAGGTTCCTGGAGAGCCTTGCGACGACGGAGACGAGTCCACCATTTTCGATGTGGTGGGCGAGGACTGCATGTGCGCTGGTGTGCTCGCCGTTCCCGGCTGCATGGACGACGACGCGTGCAATTACAACATGGACGCCAACGTCGACGACGAATCGTGCGTGTACATGGGTGAGGGCGCCATTTCAGGACCCCTGTTCCCCGACGCGGGCGACGTGTCCATGTACACTTACAACGGGGCTGTCGGCACCACCTTCACGTGGAGCGTGGTGGGTGGTGAAGTCACCTCAGGTCAAGGGACCACGTCCATTGAGGTGACTTGGGGAGCCGATGCAGGTTCCGGCAGCGTCACCGTGTTGGAAGGCGACGGCGCAGATTGCGAAGGCGAAGTGGTCCGCACCGTGACCATTCTGGCCACGTCCAACATGAACGAAATCGCATTCGGGGCAATTTCCCTTTCTCCGAACCCCGCCCGTGAGGCCTTTGTTTTGGGCTTCGACCAAATCCCTGCGGGGCAGGTGGAAGTGGTGTTGTTCGACATCCTTGGTGCCCAAGTGAAGGTGGTCCAAACCCAAGGCGAAGTGTCGGTGCAGGATTTGGCTCCGGGCCGCTACACCGTCCAGGTTCGGACCGCGCAAGGTGTCCAGAATCTCCCGGTGGTGGTCGAGTGATCGGCTGATCAGTCCACGACAACGCACGAAAAAGGGCCTGCATTCGCAGGCCCTTTTTGCATTCGATCTTCGGTGCGCGTCAGGCGTCCAGTTGGGCCCGCAGTTCGAGGCAGGCTTGGGCGGTCCAGTTGCGCACCTCCTCTCGGAGTTTCTCAGCGTCGTCTCCCTTCATCAAGGGGCCAAAACGCACCGCTACGTCCACGTATTTGGGGCCAAAATGCTTGAATGCGTGGGGCACAAACATGGTTCTGTCCACCCAGGCGAGGCCTTGGTCTTTGTATTCCAGCGCCACAGGCATGATGGTGAATCCTTCTTGGGCGCAGGTGTAGAACATGCCGGGGCGGTATTCGAGCAGGTCGGGGCCGTAGTGGCACGTGCCTTCTGGGAAAATCACCAACCCCATGCCTTCGGCGAGCCGCTCGCGCACGGTGGCTCGGGTGAGGCGGCGGCTGTCCTTGCTCTGCCGGTCGACCCAAATCGTGCCCAGCAAGCTTGCAC